>DYGJ01000107.1 GCA_020724765.1 Thermotoga sp.
CCACCACGGGAGCCACTGTCCCAAGTCCCCGTTTCCCACCTCTCCGGGGTGGGAAAAAGGCGCGCCGAACTGCTCGGCCGCATTGGGATCCACAGCATCGAGGACGTGCTGACGTTCTTCCCCCGCCGCCTCGAGGACCGGTCCCAGCTCCGACCGATCGGCGGGGTGCGGGACGGGGAGACCGTGCTCGTCCGAGGCACCGTGCGGGCCAAGTCACGGATCAGAGTCCGGCGCGGACTGGAACTGGTTAAGGTAGCTCTCGACGATGGAACGGGGTTCTTGTTCGCGATCTGGTTCAACCAACCGTGGGTCTGGGACCAGATTGCTCACGATGAACGGTACGCCCTGTACGGAAAGGTTCAGCACCGCTACGGCGAGATCCAGATCGAGAACCCCGTGTGGGAGAAAGAGGGCATCAACCTTCAGACCGGGCGCTGGGTTCCGATCTACCCCACCACCGAAGGCCTGACCCAGCCCATTCTTCACGGCCTGATCCAAGACAGCCTCCAGCAGTTCGCCCACCAAATCGGGGACGCAGTTCCCGAAGAGATCCGAGAACACTTGGCCCTGGCTTCACGGCGCGAGGCGATCTCCCGGATTCACGCTCCTCGGAATCTCCCCGACTTCGAGAACGCCCGGCGCGCCCTCGCGTTCGAGGAGCTTATCCTCCTCCAGATAGGGATCGTACACCGCCGCATCCCGGCCTCCGCCGGGCGAGTGCTCGCCCCCGACCAGGATGCCCTGGACCGGTTCGTGAAGTCCCTTCCGTTCAACCTCACACCGTCCCAGGAGCGGGCGATCGGCGCCATCGAGCGGGACCTCCGATCCTCTCGACCCATGCTTCGCCTTCTCCAGGGTGATGTTGGCTCGGGGAAGACCGTGGTCGCCACCGCGGCGTGCGTGATGGCCATGTCAGCGGGCACCCAAGCCGCGGTGATGGCCCCCACAGAGATCCTCGCCGAGCAGCATCAGCTCGTGCTGCAGGATCTGCTGCGGGATCTGCCCGTCCGGGTGGGGTACCTTTCCGGCGGAGTCGGGCGCAAGGAGCGGCGGGCGATGATCGAGGCGATCCGGGCCGGCGAGGTGGATGTGGTTGTGGGAACCCACGCCCTGATTCAGGACGACGTGGTGTTTCACGACCTTGCCCTGGCGGTGGTGGACGAGCAACACCGGTTTGGGGTCGTCCAGCGGGCCGCCCTCGAGGCCAAGGGTGCGGGGACGAACATCCTCGTCATGTCCGCCACCCCGATCCCCCGCACCGTCGTGCTCACGCTCTACGGCGACTTCACGGCATCCGTGCTTGAGGAGATGCCGAACTCCCGAGGAAAAGTGCGCACCGTGTGGGTGTCCGAATCCCGTCGCGAGGACGTGTACCGCGAGGCGGAGACGTGGTTGGAGCGGGGTGAAAAGGGGTACGTGGTGTTCCCCCTCGTCGCCGAGTCAGAGGAGCTCGAACTGCGAGCGGCATCAGAAGGGTACGAAGAGGTGCGTCACAGATTCCCGCGCCATGGGGCAGCCCTTCTCCACGGCCAGATGGCTTCCGAGGAGAAGCGGAACGCTATGGCCGCATTCCGCGACGGGAGCGTGCAGCTCCTCGTCGCCACAACCGTGGTTGAGGTTGGTCTTGACGTGCCGGACGCCAGCTTCCTCGTGATCGAGCACGCCGAGCGGTCCGGCCTCGCCCAGCTCCACCAGCTGCGCGGCCGGATCGGACGCAAGGGCCAGCCCGCGGTCTGTTACGCCATCGGCGACCCGACAACCGACGAGGCTCGGGAGCGGTTGGCGGCGTTCCGCGACCTCACGGACGGGTTCAAGATCGCGGAGGCCGACCTCCGCATCCGCGGGCCAGGGGACCTGCTCGGCACCGAGCAGTCCGGGTTTGTGTCGAGGCTCCGGGCGGCTGACCTGTCGCGAGATCTTGGGCTTCTGGAGAGGGCGCGGGACGAGGCGTTGCGCCTCCTCGAAGAGGGAATCCCGAATGAGCTGTCCCGAGAGGTCGAACGCCGCTTCGGGGAAGCGCTGTCGTTGCTGGGAGTGTGAGCAGTGATCGACAACCCTGCACGAACGGGATCGCGCCTCGTCATGCGCCAGGCGAGGTGGGTGCGGGTTGACCCCCAGGCCGTTCGCGCTCTCGCCGACCGAATGCGCGACCTCCCTGCCATCGCTTGGGACAGGGAGTACCACTTCCAGGGCGAGGAGGAACTGACCTTGCGGTACCTCCTCGCGCTCGACGCGCTCAACTTCTGTTTCTGGCCTGTCTCCCCGCTCAGGGGGAAGAAGTGGTCCGTCCCTGGACCGGATGGTAAGGAACGGACAGGGTACTTCGCCCTCGCCTACGCGCTCCGCCGGACCGCCGAGGACGATCCGTCGTTCTTCGCCCCGGAGGCCCTCGCCAGGGCCGAGGCCGACCGACTGCGGGCGGTCTTG
This sequence comes from Thermotoga sp., assembly GCA_020724765.1. Lineage (GTDB taxonomy): Bacteria > Bipolaricaulota > Bipolaricaulia > Bipolaricaulales > Bipolaricaulaceae > Bipolaricaulis. Next base: position 2,428 of record DYGJ01000107.1, read on the forward strand.
GGGGAGATCCCTCTCGTTCCATGGCGGGTCCGCGCCTTGCGGGAAGTGGGGCAGACTCTTCTCAGGTTTGGCTCAGCACAGGAGTTCTTCGCCCGCTCCCATAGATCGTGCCGACGGCTCGTGGAACTCGTTACCGCCCACCTTCCCCTGTTCCGCGATGCCGCCCTACACCGAGGCCGGGAGGTCCTCTTCCACAAGCGGGCCCAGATCCTGTGCGCCGACGTCGCCGGAACGTTCGACAAGGAAGGACCAGGGGCGTTCCGTGATCTCGACTGGCTCACTGCGTTCGCCGACTACAAGCTCCCCCAGCTCCTGTGGGCCGGAGGCGCGCTCGCGCTCCACCCCGCTCTTGCCCAACGCCTCCGTCACCTCGTGCCCCTCGCAGCCGGATCGACAGAGGAGGTCGAACTCAGGGCGGCCACGATCGTCGCCGTGGAAGACCTCGTTTCCGCCTTGCGCCTCCTCAGCCGCGCCGTGCGGCCGTTCGAGGTAGACTGGATGCTGTGGAACCTCTCTCAGAGCAAGCTCCCTGTCCCTCACCCCCGGGTGCGGACGCCTTTCTATTGACGATGACCTCGTTTCGGATCGCGGCGAGGGTTCCCGGGGCAGAGGCGCGGACGGGCGTGCTTCCCACCCCCCGCGGAACGATCCACACCCCGGCGTTCGTGGCCGTGGCCACGCGAGGCACGGTCAAGGCCCTCAACGTCGATGACCTCCTCTCCCTAGGGCTCGAGGTGCTCATCGGGAACACGTACCACCTCGCCCTCCGCCCAGGAGCGGAGGCGATCGCTTCCCTGGGGGGACTGCACAGGTTCACGGGATGGCGGGGCCCCTGGTTCACCGACTCCGGCGGGTTCCAGGTGTTCAGCCTCGGCGCTGGGAAGGTTCACGGCGTGGGAAAGATCGCATCCGTGTTTCCTGGTGATGCCCCGACGAAGCCGGTGGGAGCATCGCTCGTCTACCTCACCGAGGACGGAGCCCACTTCCGGTCCGTGGCGGACGGGGCCCCCGTGTTCTTCTCCCCAGAAGAGGTGGTCCGTCTGCAGCGGCTCCTCGGGGCAGACGTGATCCTCCCGTTGGACGAGTGCACATCGCCGTTTCACGATCGCACGTACACGAAGTCGGCGATGGAACGCACCCACCGCTGGGCGGAGCGGGCCCTCGTCGCGTTCGAGAGAACACAGGGGATCGGGCCGAACCCCGGCCAGGTCTTGTGGGGGATCGTCCAGGGCGGGGCGCACGAGGACCTGCGGCGGGCGTCAGCCAAGACGATCGCCGGGATGGGGTTCCCCGGGTTCGCGATCGGAGGATCACTGGGCCGCTCAAAGGACGACATGCTCCGCGTGATCGAGTGGACGGTGGCCGAGCTCCCGGAGGACCGGCCGCGGCACCTCCTCGGGATCGGGGGAGTGGAGGACATCCTCGCCGCGGTAAACCGGGGGGTGGACACGTTCGACTGCGCTGCGCCCACGCGGCTGGCTCGAAACGGGGTTCTCCTCACGTTCGCTGAGGAAGGGTTCCGGATCGCGATCAAGAACGCCCGGTTCGCCCACGACGACCGCCCCATCGAGGAGGGCTGCGACTGCCCGGCCTGCCAGCGCTATTCCCGCGCCTTTCTTCGCCACTTGGTCCAGGCAGGGGAGCTCTCCTATTACCGGCTCGCCACGCTCCACAATGTGAGGTTCATGGTTCGGCTCATGGACCGGGTGCGAGCGACGCTCTCCGCCGGTTGCTCCCCCGCTTCAGACGTGGTGCGGGAACCGCGAGAGTGATCGGCCCCGAGGCAGCCGGAATGATACCGGTGTACCAAGGTAACAGGCGATCCCTCAACGATCCGTTCCGTTGGGGCATCGGTACCTCCTCCTCTTTCGGTGCCCTCAGTCCTGAGGAACCGATACCCTCCCCGGCAACACTTTCGCTGAGGCAAATCGGAAGCTGGCCGGAGGTAGTTGCGTATATGATATGATCTGAGGCTCAGCGCTGTTTCGCGCATGGGGGGCTGAACCACTGGTCCCCTTTGTGTTCTGGATCCGAAACCGGATCCGCCAGATGAGCTCCTGGACCTTCGCCACGACCTCTTTCCCATTCACCCGAGGTTCTCCTGCGCGTTTCCCTTCCTGTGTCCTCACCAACGCCCCCCGCCACCCACGAGGATCGGGGGCAAACCCTATCCTGACGCGCACGTGGCCCGACGAAGAGGCCACGTGCGGAACTGGTTCACGACCGGCTGACCGCAGGGACAACACAGTCTCCCGTGCCGCCACTGCTCTTCACGCCTACAGGCCAGCAGCATGGTAGCGAACGATGTGGCCGTGCTCCCGGACCAGCGCTTCAATCTTCGCCCGGATCGCCCCGTGGTCGAATGTGTAAGCGTAGACCTTCCCGAACAGCTTGGACTGCTCAGCGATGCCGCCTTCGCGCGGCCCCCGACCCGTCCGGTAGGTCTCCGTCTTGAAACCAACTCCACTCTCCGAAGCGAGGCCCAAGCCCGACTCGGTGAGGGACTCGGAGAGGTGCACTTCGCGCTTCTCCTCGTCCACCCGAATGCTTGCCCGGTAGACGAGCCGCTTCCGAGACAGGAACGTCTTCCTCTCCGCAACGGTCTTGGCGAATTCGATCGCGTTGCCCTGTTCATCCACCTCCCCGCCGAACTCACCCAGAGCCCGAACCAACGCCTGCTTCACCATACCAGCCCCCTTAGTTCATCCCGCCCGAACAGGATCGCCGGGCAGAGGCCACCGCACGGAGCGTCGTCCGTTGACACGGCCGTGCTGGCCGACCGCCCTCCGTTCGCAGAAGCAAAGCTATGCGGTCTCCTTCTGCAATGCCTCGATGAGAGCTGAGCACATCTCCCAAGAGAGCGATACGCCCTTCTTGGTGGGGAGCCACTGCCCGTCATCGCCCTGGAAGAACTGCCGCAGGTCGAGGTACTCCTTGCCCTTGAACCTCGTCCGGCGAACGACGACCTTCTGGCCCGCGCCGCGCTCGAGCTCCACGATCATACGTTCTTCGTCCATAGTTGCTCCTTGAGTTCAGAATCTGCAACAGGTCCCAACCCCTGTGCTCAGGAAGCATTCTATGCTCGACCACCGGTCTCCGCATGGTCCTATCCGCAGTAGACTCGGCACGGGCCGAAAAGGAGCGCCCCACCCCTATGGCACGACCAGGCAGAGATCCGATGCGGGATTGGACAAGTTTTCTGCGGACACTTCGCGCGACCTTCGCTCAAGGAGATCCGCACGCGCTGACGCGGGCCTGGGATGAAGGAAGAACCCATCGCCGCTTGGGACCCCTCATCCGAATGGTCGAGCAATTCTATCCCGTAGGCCATGTTCTCTTTCTCGCCGCCGAACTCGACCGGAGGATCGCCGCGCATGGTCTCAGCGAGGCATCACACTGGCTTCTCGACACGTGGGCCGGGGGGTGGAGAGCCCAACTTCCACCTTCCACGGCAACCGTTCTTGTCTCTCAGCCCTCCCTCCTCTACGGAAACCACCCCTCGCTCCTCACGCCATTCCTTATTGCGGCAAACACACACAGAACTGACCTGAAGGTCATCTCAGCATCGTTCCTCGAACGGTTCCTGCCCAGCTATGGTCCCTACGCAATCCCTGTCGCCCTGCCCACATCCAACTGGAGCGAGCAGTTCCGACGAGGAGGCTTCTCTCGACTGCTCATGGCAATGCTCATGCACTACCTCCAACCTGAGC
>DYGJ01000108.1:0-1266 GCA_020724765.1 Thermotoga sp.
ATCGAGTACAAGGTGCTGGATCTTCATGTTTCTCCCCTTAGGACGCGAGCAGGTTCGTTAAGAATTGTAGCGGAAGCGCCGACGTGATCAAGCGTCCCGCCTTGTGTGTCGTCAACTCGAAGTCCTCTCCCACTGAACGCCCGAACCGGACACCAAGGAGGCGATGTCCAATAACGGGTACTGACCGGAGTCGATGGTCGCCGAGCCACCGCAATAGTGCGAGGGCTCCGGCAACACAAACACGAACCTTGATCAGAACAGCACAAACGCGCCCGAGTGGATGACTTTGGGACTTCCGCCTGGCCCCAAGCCGCGGAGATCCGTCCCCTCCTCGCAGCCGCTCGCTGACGCGCTCCTAAGCAAGCATGCCCAATGCGCGTCTGCTCTCAGGTGGAGCCGAACCGAGCTGGGGTCACCTGTGGGCCTCGGCTCCAGGATGGATGACTCCGGCTCATGGAGGCGGGGAGCAGCCGTGCGGGATCCGACTGCCCAGACCGGGCGGATGGAACGAGGATCACACAGGCCAAACGATGCTTGCCCCAGAGGCGCCGGCGTGCTCGGCCAACATCGGCAGGCCTGTCGGGTCCGTGGATCTCCTAAGCCCTGCGAAGTACAAGGCCGCGCAACAGCAGCAGCACGGGGATGATCTCGAGTCGCCCGAGTATCATGAGGAAACTGAGAACAAGCTTAGCGAGGGTGGGCATGGTTGGTCCTACCAACCCCACGGTGAGCCCCACCGTGCTCTGCGCTGAAGTCACCTCGAAGATGATGTCCACCAAGCTCGTTGATGGAGGAAGGATGTGGACAAGCGAGATCACCCCCAGAGCCAGACAGAGCATCCACAGAAAGGCGATCACGGCTGCGGACGTGACCAACGGGTTCGCCTCTGCAGGGAGCAGACGCAGTTTGCCAATGCGGAGCGGGATGATCCTCTGCGGCGGCGAACTGACGCTCTCGATATGCCACCTGGTTGCCCGGAACAGAAGCAGCGCACGGATGGACTTCAGCCCGCCTCCCGTGGAACCGATCATCGCTCCCACGAACATGGCAGCGATCAAGATGAGCTTAGCTGAGATCGCCCAGGACGAGATATCGGTGGTCTGGAAGCCGGTGGTAGTGGCCGCCGATATAGCCTGAAAGAAGGATAGCCGGGCGGATGTCCCAACCGGCATGACATCAAGGTTGTTCAAGAACAGAAGGAGTATCCACGCGAGCACAAAGAGGAGGTAGCCGCGAGCCTCACGGTCCTTCCAGTAGATGCCAACG
>DYGJ01000108.1:1324-6044 GCA_020724765.1 Thermotoga sp.
TCACTCGGTAGTGAACTGCGAAGCTGGTTGCGCCACAGAACATGAGAACAGAAAGGACCAATTGAATGCCGATCCCTGGGTACACCGCGATGCTCTCTGCGGACATCGTGAACCCGCCTGTCGCCACCGCACACATAGCGTGGTTCACGGCAGGCCAAACGGGCATACCGAACCCCCATAGGGCGAATACGCCAACAACGGTGAATAGAAGGTAGATCCACCATATGGTCTGAAGCGAGGATCGCGCTGAGGGCTGGATCTTCTCTCCGCGACCCTCAGCATCGTATAGCTTCGCAGCAGAAGCACCGGTGGTGGAGAGGATGGTCAGCACGAAGACGATGATGCCAACCCCGCCGATCCATTGGGTGAACGAGCGCCACCAGAGCAGCGTTTGGGGCAGTAGCTCCGGCTGGGTCACGACGGTGGCACCGGTCGTGGTGAAACCAGCGATCGACTCGAAGAAGGCATTGGTCATGTCCGCGAACGGTGAAGCAAGACCCGCGGGCAATCGCAACGAGGTCAAGTATAGGGGGAGCGCTCCCAGTGCCGTGGCAACGAACCACCCGAGAGCAGCGATGATCAGCGCGTGCTTCAGTTGGGTCGGTCCGGCTCGGCGGCGCGGCAAGTACAGAAGCGCCCAGAGACCAACTGATGCAAGCGCCGTAAATCCAAGCGGCAAGATGGCATAAGGCTCATGGAAGAAGGCGGCCACAGGGATCGACGCTACTGACATCAGGCCCACCGTTAGCAGTAGCAGACCCAGGTCACGAAGGATGATCTGTAGATCCCTCGATTTCACGAAAGTCCCCTGTCTCCTTGTCGGAGGCGGCAGTAGCCTCCGGTGAACGCCGCTCTCGCCGTCCGAACCATGATCGGAACCACGACAACTGAGTACATGAACCTAGAATGATACCCCGTCAAGATATGGGATAGCAACAGCGATGGGTCACCGACGATCAACGCCTCGGGAACGAGCGGCACGGTGCCCGGCGGCTGCGGATGGAATGTGTGTCAGAAACAGGCAGATGCTGTTGATGAGGAGCACAGCGGAGACTGGCCGGATCTGCACACCAAGTACGGAGAAGACGAAAGCGGGGACCCAGGAGACGATCGTCGGCAAGCTACCTGACGGAAGGAAGAAACCCGCTAATTGAAGGCTGAATGATGTGCTGAACAGCACAAGCGCGCCCGGGAGGAATCGAACCCCCGGCCTGCGGCTTAGAAGGCCGCTGCTCTAATCCAACTGAGCTACGGGCGCGACAACAGCGATTGGCTGGTTGAAGGTCTCCCGGTTACAGGTGTGGACAACTGAACCGCTGAACCATCCAACCGGCGAACCGCTGTTGTGAGCGGGTAGCGGGAATCGAACCCGCGTATCTGGCTTGGAAGGCCAGGGCTCTACCATTGAGCTATACCCGCGTGTCCAATGGATTCTAGGGCCGGCGTCCGGCATCGTCAACGACACCTGCGTCGAAGCCGGCTCCTTACGTCACGAATAGGAGGAACCGCAGGACCTCCATGAAGTCGGGCGTCTCCAGGGCCACCGTGCGGGCGCCCCGGAGCGACGCGCCGGGGTAAAGCGACGCCCGGTACGCCGAGGGGTGGTCCCGGTACGTCACCTCGACTGCAAACCTGTTGGGAAGAGAGATCCGACACAGCTGAAGGTCACCTGCCAGGGACGCGGTTACCCCGTCCCGAATGCCGGCAACGGCCCGTTCCGCATCCAGGCTCACGGTCGCTCCTCCCACACCTCGCTTGACGGCGAGAGACCCGATCCTCGGGTTGAGCCGGTGGGCCTCTGCGCAGGTCTCCTCGTCGCCGGAGACAAACAGGACCGGCACGCCGACGTAGGCAGCGCTGTACACGGCGAGCCGGAGCTCGGATGCAGGTTGTCCGTTGATCTCCAGCGCGTGGAGACGGAGGGCCATGCTGTGGGCGAGGGGGCTTCCCGCGGAGCCGGCGGGAGCGTGGTAGCCCACGAGAACAAGGCCAGTGAACGACCGGTCGAGCTCCTCAACCATCGCCAACGGATGGCCGCTCCACCCGCGGAGGAGCCGGGCGCCGGTGGGGATGTCCGCAGGAGTGAGGTTCCGTCCCGTATCGTGGGCGTCCTTGACCAAGATCTCACGCGCCCCGGCCTTCGCTGCCCCCTCGCACGCGGCCCGCACCTCGGCCGCCATTTGGCTTCGGGATGCCTCGTACCCCGGCTTGCCAATGTCGGTCTCGTCCCAATGGGTGACGCCGGTCACCCCTTCGATGTCTGCACTGATGTAGACCTTCATCCCTCACCTCCGGGCAAGATGAAGAAGGGGCCGCTGGGGCCCCGGTGGTCGGAGAGGGCGGATTTGAACCGCCGACCTCATGGTCCCGAACCATGCGCGCTGACCAAGCTGCGCTACTCTCCGCGTTCGAGGTTGGTGTATCTTGAACCCACCGCAGAGACGCGGAAATCGCAGAGGAACCTTCGAGCTAGGATTCGACCAGCTTGAGCTCCGAGTCCAACCACAAACCGGTTGTCTCTGCGTCCTCTGCGTCTCGGCGGTGAACAAGTACCCCGTATCTTACCCGACGGTCGTTAGCGGAGGAAGACGAACCGCGTGCGGCCCCCGCTGACCACGGTCAGCAGCACCTCGTCTCGATCGCCGATGCCCGCAACAAGCTGGTTCCAGTCGGCAACGGTCTCCACAGCCTGGCGGTTCACGGCCACGATGGCATCCCCAACCTCGATCCCCGCCCAGTAGGCACGCGATCCGGACGCCACACGGGTCACGAGCACGCCTAACGTCGTGGCAAGGCCGTAGCTCGTTGCGAGTTCAGACGTGATGGCGCCCACGGTAAGACCGAACTTCTCCTTCCCTCCCTCGGGCGGGGTCACGCTGGGAGAGGCAGCGACCTCCTCCGGGCGCTCTCCAAGGACCACGGTAAGGGAGATCTCCTTCCCGTCGCGAACGAGCGTGATCGCCACCGGTTCCCCTACTGCTCGGTACATGATCTCGAGTTGGAGCTCGTTCGTGCTGCCCACAGCTACACCGCCCACCGCGGTGATCACGTCGCCAGCCTTGACCCCGGCTTCCGCTGCAGGTCCACCCGCGACGACATCCGACATGAGCACGCCTTGCCCGGCCCTGACCCCGAACCGCTCCTCCATGCCCGGCAACAGGTCCTGGATGTACACGCCGAGCCAGGCACGGGTGACCTTCCCGTGAGCGGCGATCTGGAAGAGTGCGCGCACGATCTCGTTGATCGGCACGGCAAAGTTGATCCCCTCCACCACAACACCGCTCCCTGTGGAGCGAGCGATGATCGTGTTCATCCCCACCACCTGGCCGAAGGCATCGACGAGCGGACCGCCGGAGTTGCCGGGGTTGATCGCGGCGTCGGTCTGGATCATCCGCCGGTAGTACCCCGTTCCGTCCGGCCGAGGAACGTCGCGACCGAGCGCGGACACGATCCCCAGGGTTACCGTGTGAGACAGACCCAAAGGATTGCCGATCGCGATCACCCAGTCTCCGATCTCGAGGAGGTCCGAGTTGCCCAGCCGAACCGCCGGGACATCGAGAGAGTCCCCGATGGCCACCACGGCAAGGTCGAGGAGGCCGTCGGTGCCCACGATCTTCGCTGGCAGCTCTTTCCCCGTCTTCGCTGTAACGCGGATTGAGACCGCACCCTCGACCACGTGAGCGTTGGTGAGCACGTATCTCACACCGTTGTGCTCAACGATGAATCCCGAACCAACGGAGGTCACCTCCCGCTCCCCGAGAGGCCCCAGGTCGCAGAACCGGCGCAGGAAGGGGTCCTGGAGAAACTCGTCCCACAAACTGGCGGACTTCTTCACAACCTCAACCTTCACGACCCCGGGCGCAACCTGACCAATCGCCGCCTTGATCGCGGCCTGACCTGACGCCGCAATCTCCTCCTGTACGGCCTGGGCGTAGGCAACGGGAATGAGCTGGGCTGAAGTCGATGCAGCCGCGCTCCCTCCGTCTCCCAAGCGTCCCACCGACACGCCCACCACTACCCCTGCAGACACAACCACAAGAGCAAACACCTGAAGTAACTTCCTCATCGTGTACACCTCCAGATTCAATCCTACCCGCGTTCCGTTGAAGGACCGATGTACCGGTTGTGAAGATCCGGTGGAGAGGGTCCACCGCCGACGCCTATGATACGGTGATGAAGAAGGCGGTCGCTCTTCTGTCAGGTGGCCTGGACTCGGCGCTGGCGTGCACCATCACCCTCCGACTCGGGTTCGAGGTGGTGGGGTTGAACTTGAGCACGGGGTTCTGCGTCGGACAAGGGCGGTGCGACACGGCCCTCGCCCTGGCCTCCCGCCTGGGGATCCCTCTCCGTCTTCTTGACGTAGGTCAGCAGTTCCTGGAAGTGGTTCGCGCCCCCAAGCACGGCTATGGATCGGCGATGAACCCGTGCCTGGACTGCCGAATCCTCATGGTCCGCACCGCTGCGGCAGTGATGGAGAACGAGGGGGCCTCGTTTGTGGTAACGGGGGAAGTCCTTCAGCAACGCCCGATGTCCCAACACCGCCGCGCCCTCGACCTCGTCGCCGAGGAGTCGGGCCTTGGCGAGCGGCTCGTCCGCCCCCTATCCGGGAGGCTGCTCGGACCGACGTACCCCGAACGAATGGGCTGGATCAAGCGCGAGCAGTGGCTCGACATCCAGGGTCGATCACGAAAGCGACAGCTGGCATTGGCCGCGGCGTGGG
>DYGJ01000109.1 GCA_020724765.1 Thermotoga sp.
CTCTCAGCCCTCTGCGGGCTCCCCCAGTTACCCCAGGGGGATTATAGGCCCCCCGGCCACCGCTGCCACCCAGCTCCGTGGACCGTTATCCGTCATCCGTTATCCGTAGTCCGTTGTCAGCACAAGCCCCGGACCACGAAGTCCGGTGAACGGATCACGGTCAACGGACCACGGATGACGGACCACGGACAACGGTTGACGGGCAACGGGGAGGGATTGACCCGGTCTTGCCTACGGGCTATCGTGATCGGGCGGAGGAGGTGGACCGATGGAGAGACTGTGTGTGGCGTTGAGGGTTCAGGCCGATGAGGATGGTCTGTGGCTGGAGGATGATGGCCGACGCATCCCGCTCCCCGACACGTTCTGGCACGCCCTTGCCGGGGCGCTCCGCGACGCGGGGCAACCGGACCTCGCCGGGCGCCTGGAGCAGGTGATCGCGGAGGCAGAGGCGCGGCGCGTTCGGGCCGAGGCGAAGTTCCGCTGTATGGATCCCGTGTACTCCCCCGAGGAAGCGCGCCGCTGCCAAGAGGTTCTGGGCGAGGACTTCAAGACCGGCTGAGATCCCCATTCCACGCGCGCGCACGGTGGGGTGTCGGGGGGTCAGGCGCTCTTCCGGTGGTCGGTGCGCAGGGTGAGACGGTCGGGACAAGCCGTCGCAGACCTGCCTGCAGCAGGCAGGCAAGCTGCGACGCACCACAAGCCGTACCTCTTCCTGGTCTTCCTAACGTTGGGATCATCTCTTCCTTCGTAGCGTCGGGCTTCATGCCCGACGGCCGTCCGTCGGGCACAGAGTCTTCGTCGGCCCCAGGGTCCGACGCTACGGGGGACTCGTGCGTTCGTCGCAGACAAGCTGCGACGCTACAGAACCGTGCTGTTGTAGCGTCGGGCTTCATGCCCGACGCCCCTTGCTCACCGGAGGCCCAGCTTGGCCTGAACCTCGGCCAGCGTGGCCTGGGCCAGAGGGCGCGCCTGGCGCGTGCCCTGGCGGAGGATCTCCCCAAGCTCCTGCTCGCGCCCCTTCCACCGCGTCCGAATCTCCCGGAACGGGGCGAGCCATTCGACAAGAGCTTCCGCCAGCTCGCGCTTGCAGGGGACGCACCCGATCCCTCCCCGCCGGCAGCGGTCCTCGACGGGCCCTGCGACGTCGGGGCGGAACGTGCGGTGGTAGACGAACGCCTGACACACCTCGGGATGGCCGGGGTCGGTCGGACGGGCGCGGGCCGGGTCGGTGACCATGGATAGGACCTTCGCCGTGACCTCCGCCGGATCGGCGCCGAGGGGGATCGTGTTCCCGTAGCTCGTGTGCATCGTGCGTCCGTCGGTGCCGGGGAGGCGCGGGACCTCGCTCAGGATCGGCTCCGGCTCGGGGAACGTCGGCCCGTAGAGGCGGTTGAACGCGCGGGCGATCTCGCGGGCCATCTCTAGGTGCGGAAGCTGATCCTGTCCTACCGGGACGGCGCGGGCCTTGTACACGAGGATGTCCGCCGCCTGAAGCACCGGGTAGGCGAGCAACCCCACGCTCGGGGAGAGCCCGAGCTCCCGCACCTGTTCCTTGTACGTGGGGTTCCGCGCTGCGCGGGCCACGGTGACGAGCATCGATAGGAGCACAGCCAGCTCGGAATGCTCGGGCACGGCCGATTGAAGGACGAACGCGCTCTTCTCCGGATCGAGCCCCGCCCCCAGCCAGTCGAGGAGCACGGCGTGGATGTTAGGCGCGATCCGCTGGGGATGGGCGTAGTCCGTGGTCAGGACGTGGAGGTCGGCGACGAGGAACAGGCACTCGTGGCTGTCCTGGAGCTTCCGCCACGTGTCGAGGGTCCCGACGAGATGTCCGAGGTGCCGCGGCCCCGTGGGCCGGTGTCCGGTCAGAATGCGCGGTTTCTCCACCCCATGTGAACCTCCTTGGCTGGAAGGCCAGGCGAACAGGCCTGTCCAGAGAGAGATCTTACCGCAGACGGCGCCCGGAAGGGCTGTGATGCGTGAAGGGTGATGGGTGCCTGGAGGGGGACTGCACACTCAGGGTCAACGGAACACCGATCACGGCACGTGCCGCGGGGAGCCGATCTTCTCCGCGTAGCCGAAGGCTCAGCGGGCTGCGACCTACGCCCCGGTCGTGCGGGGAGGGCTATCATGCGGGCAATGGAACGGAAACTCACCTCGCCCACGGTTCTGCGGGACCTCCTCGCCCGGCACGGGGTCCGCCTGCGCTCCGAGCTCGGCCAGCACTTCCTGGTAGACGAGAACACCCTGGCGAGGATTCTGGAGATCACGGAGGCGGTCGGGGACGAGACCGCGGTCGAGGTGGGCGCGGGCGCGGGGACCCTCACCTGTGCACTCGCCCCGCGGGTGCGGGATCTCGTGGCTGTGGAGGTGGATCGGCGGCTGATCCCCGTGTTAGAGGAAACGACCGCAGCGCATGCGAACGTGCGGATCCTCCGCGGCGACTTCCGGGAGCTCTCGCTCGGATCGTTCGGGGAGCGGATCCTTCTTGTGGGGAACTTGCCGTACGGGATCACGAGCGATGTGTTCCTCAAGCTGATCCGGGAGCGGGAGGCGGTGGAGCGGGCGGTGTTCATGGTCCAGGCGGAGGTGGGAGCGAAGCTCGTCGCCCCGCCGGGGTCGGAGGCGAGCCGGTTGGGGGTCCATCTGCGGGCCTACTTCGACGTCGAGGTGGTGCGCAAGGTGCCCCGCACCGTGTTCTTCCCCCCGCCGGACGTGGACTCGGCCCTCATCCGGCTGCGGAAGCTCGCCCAACCCCGAATATGCGCCCCGGAACTAGCGTTCGAGCGGATGCTCGCCCTCATCTTCTCCGGTCGGCGCAAGACCCTCCGCCGCGCCCTCCTCGGCCAGCTCCCGGTCGAGGAGGTGGGCCGGATCCTGACCGAGGTCGGCCTCGATCCCCGGGTGCGCGGAGAGGCGCTTCCTCTGGAAGCCTTGGACCGGCTCGCCCTCGCCCTCGGCTCCTTCGGCCTCCGTTGCGGAAGGTCGGATTGACGGGGCTCACGGGACTCCTTCGGATCTACCGGCACCCCTCTCGGCCTCCCGATGTCCCCGCGGACGACGCGGACCTGGTGATGCGGGGGATCGTGTGGACACGCGAGAAGGGCGATCGCGCGCTGGACTCCTTCTGGAGCTACCACCCGCTCTGAGGGCAGGTTGCGCGTCGGGTGGGGAGGTAAGGCGGCGCTCATGGGGGATGAGTGCCGTCGGGGCGAGCGACGTGCGGTCTGTGGTGCACGTCGGCGACGGTGATGCGCGGCTAGCGTACAGCTCTCGTTCACGCCTTCCTTCTCCGTGTTCTCTTCCCCGCCTGCCGCGGAACCAATGTCCCCTCGTTTGCCCTTGACCTGGGGATACGTCCGGCGATATAAACGTTTACCGTAAACGGTTGCATCCCATGGTGACGATCCGAGAAGTCGCGAAACGAGCGGGGGTTTCGGTGGCGACGGTTTCCCATGTCATCAACGGAACCCGGCAGGTGTCCCCTGAGACCGCAGCCAGGGTCAGACGGGTCATGACCGAGTTGGACTACCAGATCAACGCTGTGGCTCAGTCTCTCCGCACACGGGCCACCCGGGTGATCGGTGTGGTGGTATCCGACATCACGAATCCGTTCTTCGCCGTTCTCGTGCGCGGCGCCGAGGACGCAGCTCATGATGAGGGCTACTCGTTGGTGGTCTGCAACAGCGATGAGGACCCGGCAAAGGAGGACCTCTACGTTCGAACCCTCAGGCGTCGACGGACGGACGGGCTGTTGATCGCTCCGACGATGGATGGGTCGAGCCCGGTGATCCAAGAGCTCGCGCACCAGAAGATCCCACTTGTCTTCATCGATCGAAAGGCCAGGGAGGTACAGGCTGACGCCGTTCTCTCCGACAACATCAGTGGCGCATATGAAGCGACGAAGTACCTGATCAGACGAGGACACACGCGGATTGGTATTGTGCTCGGCATCCCCGGCGCGACTACAACGGAGGAGCGGTACATGGGCTATCGGCGAGCGTTGGACGAGTCGGGGATCGCCCCTTCAGCCAAGCTCGTGGTGCACGGCGGGTACCGCATGGAGAAGGGCAGCCGCCCCACACAGGAGCTTCTCGCGCTGGACTGCCCCCCGACCGCCATCTTCAGCACCAACAACCTCATGACGGTCGGCGTTCTCAGGGAACTCGCCCGAAGCGGCATCGGCGTGCCGAAGGAGGTCGAGGTGGTGTCGTTCGACGATCTCGAGTGGGCTGAGCTGCTCAGCCCACCGATCACGACAGTGGCCCAGGATCCCTATGGGATCGGACACAAGGCTGTCGAGCTCCTCCTCAAGAGGTTGCACGGCGAGTCGGGGTGTGAAGAAGTGAGGGTCCCTGTGGCATTGAGGATCAGGAGTTGACGTCCAAAGGGAGTGAAGACATGAGCCAACTTGCAAAGGGGCTGGTCACGCCAGCAGTCACGATCTTCCAGGACGATGAGAGCCTGGATGAGCAGCGAACATGCGATCACATCCGCTTCTTGGTCGATAGTGGGGTCAACGCGATTGCCGCCGGAGGCAGTTCGGCCGAGTTCATCGCGTTGAAGTTCGAGGACCGCAAGCGCCTGCTGGCGGCCATTCTCGAAGAGGTGGGAGGAAGAGTCCCTGTCTACACGGGGACAGGCCATTACAGCACGAGGCTGACGATCGAGCTCAGCAAGTTCGCCCAGAAAGCTGGCGCGAGCGCTCTGCTGGTCATCCTGCCGTACTACCTGACACCCCCGAGACGGTTCGTTTTCGACCACTACCGCGCACTTCGAGAAGCTGTCGATGTTCCACTGATCCTCTACAACGGTCTGGACTTCGTGGGTTACCACCTGCCTCCGACCGAAGTGGCACAGCTGGTCGAGGAAGGTGTGGTGCAGGGGATCAAGGAGAACCACACGGACGTCTCCACCATCCGCATGCTCAAGGATCTCTGTGGAGATCGCCTCTCCGTCTACTCTGGGCCGGACTCCACGGGACTTGAAGCGTTTTGTGCAGGGGCGGATGGATGGTTTGGCGGCGTTCTGCAGAATCTGGTTCCGGGCATCTGTGCTGAGTTCTACGCACTGATTGCCCAAGGCTGCCTGGCAGAGGCGCGTGAGCTGTGGGGGAAACTCTTCCCGTTGGTGCGTCTGACCTGCACCAAACAGGGCGATGGTTACCCCCACTTCATCCAGATCATCAAAGCGGGTCTGAATCTACTGGGAAGGCATGGAGGGAAGCCCGTGAGGCCCCTCTTGCCACTTGGCGACGCGGAAGCCAAACGCCTAGCGGCGATCCTTGGCGGCTTGCAGGGGAGGTGATGCGGGATACCGAACCCCGGTGTCCGGAAGCGGGCGATGGAAGGCAGACCTAGAGGTAGAGAAAGATCTCAAGGAGGGATTCGAATGCGTGCAAAGTGGATGGCAGGTTTCGTAGCGCTGTTGTTGTTCGCCGTCGGTGTTGTGGCTCAGCAGACGCCGATCAAGATCGGCGTAGTCCAGGTGTTGACCGGTCCGCTCTCGGCCAACGGGATCGATGGACTGCGTGGGGCCCAGATGGCCGTCCTCAGCATCAACCGTGCGGGGGGCGTTCTCGGGCGTCCTTTGGAGATCGTTGTCGAGGATAGCAAGGGCGAGGTCGCTGCAGCAGTCGCTGCGGCAGAGCGCATGGCGTATGTGCACAAGGTTCCGGTGGTGGCCGAAACGAACTTCAGCTTCCTGCTGAACGCGGCACAGGAGACGTACCGGGACGCGGGCATCCCGTTCGTCGGTGCGGGCACGTCTCCCGCACTGACCAAGATCGGGAATCCATACCTGTTCCGGATCCGCCACAACGATGTGCTGCCCGCCCAGGCTGCGGTGAAGCATGCCGTCGAGGCCATGGGGGCCAAGCGCCTTGCGATCGCCCATGTGATCGATGACTTCGGACGTGGCGCCCGAGAC
>DYGJ01000110.1:0-1594 GCA_020724765.1 Thermotoga sp.
GCCATCTCCAGGTCGAGCTGGGTGAACTCCGGCTGGCGGTCGGCGCGGAGGTCCTCGTCGCGGAAGCAGCGCACGATCTGGAAGTATCGCTCCACGCCGGATGTGACGAGGATCTGCTTGAACAGCTGCGGCGACTGGGGGAGGGCGTAGAACGTCCCGCGGGCGAGGCGGGACGGCACGAGGAAGTCCCGCGCTCCCTCGGGCGTCGATCGGGTCAGCATCGGCGTCTCGACCTCGGTGAACCCCTCCCCGTCGAGGTACTGCCGGATGGCGAGGGCGGTGCGGTGGCGCAGGCGGAGGTTGCGCTGCATCCGCGGCCGCCGCAGGTCGAGGTACCGGTAGCGGAGCCGCGTCTCTTCGCTAGCTCGTACCCTGTGCAGCTCGAAGTTGACCCTATCGGAAGTTGGAGGGACGTAATGCTGAAGATTGAAGTCGGCCATTCCCAACGAGATGCCCAGCATGGATTCGGAATCGATGGGAAAGGGTAGAGGCTTGGCTTTGGCCAGTACTTCAACCTCCCCCGCATCAACCTCAACCTCAATATCCCCAGTGGGAAGGGACGGGTTCTTCGCCTCGCGGAGGCGGACCATCCCGGTGGTGCGAATCACGTCTTCACAGGCGAGGTGGACGCTCTGCGCATCGCGTAGGACCAGCTGGACGATTCCCGAGGCGTCGCGGAGATCCACGAACGTGACCCCGCCGAGGTCGCGCACCCGATGGACCCAACCGGCGAGGACGACCTTCCGCCCCGCTGCCTCGCGCCGCAGTTCGCCACATGTGTCCCTGCGCATCGTTCCCCCCTTTCCAACGCCCAAGATCCGAGTTCGCAGAGCCGGCAGCGTCGGGCCTCAGGCGCGACGCAAGTTTCTCGTAGCGTCGGGGCTTGTCCCCGACGGCAGTTCCCGGCGTCGGACACGGGGTCCGACGCTACGGAACACGGATCACCGACCTTCTCTGCGTCTCGGCGATGAGAAGCTGCTGGCGGAATTGTAGTCCGAATGCCGCCAGATCACAGGGGGAGGGCGGACGGGCAGATCGTGCGGTAGGCGCAGTACGAGCAAGAGGCGAACGACGGCTTCGCCGCAAAGTCGCCGCGTCGGATCCCCGCGGTGGCGTCGCGGATTGCGGCACGGGCGTGTTCCATCCTCTTCTCGTTCGGGACCGTCCGGCCGACCACTACCTCGGGGGTAAGAAACCTGAGCTGAACCTCAGCGGGCCGCTCCCCGAACATCCGTTCGTAGCCGAGGGCATAAATCGAAAGCTGGAGGGATTCCCCCGCCCGACGGTCGGCGGCATCCTCCCCCACGTCGGACGTCTTGTAGTCGATGATCGTTGCTCCTCCCGTTCCGCGGTCCACGCGGTCCCAGTACCCGATCACCTTGGCCTCGCCCTCTGCAAACGAGAAAAACTTCTCCACGAACGTCGGCCGCGCGCTCGACCCCTCCTCGAACGCGTAGAACGCCTCCACGGCAGCTTCACCGTGGCGGAGCATCTCCTCCTCGTGCGCGGCGGACAGGAACCCCTCGGATCGCCAGGCGTGGCGGAACACCCCCCGCAGGTCTTCCACGGGAGGCGTTCGTCCGTGGACCTTGGC
>DYGJ01000110.1:1604-5921 GCA_020724765.1 Thermotoga sp.
GTACGCCTGAATCGCCTGATGAACGGCGTTCCCGAGGATGACGATCGGATGAAGGCGGATCGGCACGCGCAACGCGTGCACGTAGCGGTACTTGAGGGGACACGTCAGCCAGTCGTCTACCTGCCGGAACGAGAGCTGTAGGGGGCCTGAGCCCTGAGCGTCCACGATGAGGGCGGGTTCCTTACCCTCACGGCGGATCCGGAACAAGGGTGTGGTCTCCGCCGCGCGGCCCGACAGGGCATCTGGGCCCAGGGATTCCAGGACGAACCGCGAGACCTTGGCTGCCCGCTTGCGTGGGGCCTCGCCCGGCGGGCGGTAGTCGTCGGCAGAGAGGAGATAGAGCCTCTTCTTGGCGCGGGTCATCCCCACGTAGAACAGGCGGCGTTGCTCCTCGAGGTGGCCCAGGTCCTCCGGGATGTCCTCCCCCCGCAGACCGCGGGGAAGGGCGAACGTGGGCCGGGCGATGCGCCCGGGGAAGAAGTCCTCCACGAGCCCGGTGAGGAACACGGCCTCGAACTCCATCCCCTTTGCCTGGTGGAAGGTCATCACCTGGACTGCATCTGCACCGGGTTCGGCCTCTCCGATCATTGGGTTCCACCCCAGCTCCCGCAGCTCGTCTACGTAGCGGATGAACCACGGGACCCGGTCGTAGCGGGCCACGTCCTCGAACCGACGGATGACCCGCTCGAAGAACTCGGCGATGTGGGCGACCGCCCGCCCGGAGCCCGGATCAGAGGAGTGGACGAGGGCCTGGAGGTAGCCGGTGCGTTCCATCAAAAAGGCGTACACGACACGCCCGGTGGGGTTGCCGTGGGCGAGGGCCTCACACGCGGTGAGGTCAGCGAGCGCCCGTTCTGCCGCTGCATGGCCGGTTTCGCTCAGCGTTTCTCTCGCTACGGCTTCGATGAGAACCTGCCGCAACGGTCGGTGCTCGCGTTGCGACTGCGCGGTGAGGAGGACGAGGTCTTCGCCCGTCATTCGATAGATGGGAGAGCCGAGGAGGTGATACAGGGATTGGCTGTCCCCCGGGTCGGCGAGGGCGCGGAGGAACGACAGAACGAGCTTGATCTCCTCCTGATCGAACATCCCGGCCCGGAACCGGCCGGCAAGCGTCCAGGGGATGCCTTCTTCGGAGAGCGCACGCAGGTACGGATCCGGCCGGTGCCGGTTGCGGTAGAGGAGGGCCACTTCGCGGTACGGTGTCCCTGCCGCGTTCAGCTTCTTTGCCTCGGCGGCGACGAACTCGGCCTCCTCGCCCACCGCAGGGGAATGGTGGTGGACGGGTTCCAGCCCTTGACCGTAAGGCGACGTGAGCTCCTTCGTGATCGTAGGCGATCTCGCCCCGCAGAGACAGTGCCTCCAGCCGGTACGCGTTCGCTCGGATAAGGCGTGAAGCGGAGTCGAGAATCGCTTGCGTAGAGCGGAAGTTGCGGGTGAGAACGACCACCTTCACCGACGGGAACGCACGGAGAAAGGCGAGGAGGTTGTCCCATGGGACTCCGCGAAACCCGTAGATCGCCTGGTCATCGTCTCCCACTGCGGTTGCGTTCCCGTGGCCGGCGAGAAGCTCGATGAGCCGGAGTTCAGCTCGGCTCGTGTCCTGAAACTCGTCGGCGAGCACGTGCGGGAATCGTCGGTGGTACTCGGCGAGGAGGCCGGGCCGGTCTTCGAGCAGCCGCACCGTGCGCACGATCAGGTCGCCGAAGTCCACGAGCCCCTCCTGCTCGAGCAGCCCCTGATAGGCAGCGTACAGGTCGCACAGCTCGTGGTGCAGACCAGCCTCGTCGAGTGCGAGCGAACCTCGCGCTTCGTCCAGCCACGCCTGGTAGGTTTCTGGCGATACGGCGTCATCCTTGGCGCGTCCGATGAACGCGAGCAAAGGGGACAGCAGTCGGAGCGGCTGGCGGAGGGCGCGCGGGCGCAGCGCGTGCAGGGGCAGGTCCGTGAGGTGGTCCAGGAGAAACACCCGCTGGTCCCACTCGTCGAGCACACGGAAGTCCGGGGGCAGCCCGGCGAGCGGTGCGTTTTCGCGCAGAATGCGCTCGCACACCGAATGGTAGGTGGCGACCCAGGCGTCGAGCGCGGCGTAGCGGATCCAGTCGAACGCCCGGTCGAGCATCTCGTCAGCGGCTTGGTGGGAGAACGTGAACACGAGGAGCTGGCTCGGCCGCTCCACGATTCCCTCGGCGATGAGGTAGGCGATGCGGCGGGTGATGACCGTGGTTTTGCCCGTTCCCACACCCGCCAACACGAGAAGCGGCCCGTCACGGTAGGTGACCGCCTCCCGCTGCTCACCCGTGAGGCCCTCCAGAATGTCCGGCATCGAGTGGAAGTGTACCCGCCCCGTGGTGCCCTTCTGACTGGCAGGCGACCGCACGCGGAGCTAACCTTGGCTCATGAACCCCTTCAGCGTGTTCATCCTTATCGCGATCGTGGGGGCGATCGTCGCGATGGGCGCGGTGGTCGTCTCCGAGTGCCGGGATGCCCAGCTCGCGATCCTGCCCGCTACGGTGATCGACAAGGCCGTCATGGTGCGAGAAAAAGCGGTGACCACGACGGTTCCTGCCAGCGGGTGCTCGACCTGTCCGGGCGGTGAGTCGGGCGGTGCGACCACGGTGACGACCATCGTTCAGGAGGAAACGTTCTACGTAACTCTTGACATCATGGACGATGCCGTGATCCGGACCGAGCGGGTCGAGGTGAGCAGCGCTCTGTACCACAAGCTCAGGACAGGCGATGCAGTGGAGTACCGGCTCCTCCGCGGGAAGACGACAGGCCGTCTGTGCGGCCGCCCGGAGGTTCTGGTCCCTGCGCCCGCATAGTTCGGACTCAACACCGCAACGCCTAGGCAACCAAGACGAAGGGCCCTGGGAAATCCCAGGGCCCAAGCTTCGAGAAACGCGCTGGCTCCTCTACTGCGTCACCTCTACCTTGTCAATGACGAGATCGCAGTTGTAGTCGTAGATCACCAGCGTGATCCGTGGCTGGATCACCCGGCGGTTGGCAAACGCGTACGAGACAACGTACCGGCAGTCGTTCGCCCGACCGTCGCCGTCGAAATCCCCCCGCTGCACGTCGCGACTCAAGATCTGCACACGGAGATCCACCAGCACGTTGCAGTCGATGTCAATGGTCACTGTGTCCGCCGTTCCGTTCTGGTTGGCATCGGTGAGCCACAGCCGGTCATCCGTGATGCCGTCGAGGTCGAGGTCGGCGTAGAAGGCACGCGGGAAGCTTTGGGGGTCGTGCGGGTGGGTGCCGGCTGCGATCTCGTCCTCGTCCGCGAACCCGTCTCCGTCCGTGTCCACCGGCGTCTTCACCACGGGGTGGACGATTGGGATGAGCTGCGTATTGCAGGGATCCTCGTCCAGCCCGTCAATGAACCCGTCCGAGTCCGAGTCGCGGTTCGTCGGGTCGAGCACCGGGACGTACCGCACGTAGAAGTCCACGTCGTCTTCGTCGATGAGGCCATCCCCATCGTTGTCGATGCCGTCCACCGGATCCTCGTCGATGAGCCCGTCGCCGTCGTTATCGAGGTTCATGAACAGGAGCTCGGTGCACACCCAGCGCACCTCCGGCCCATCGAAGATCCAGTCGTTGTCGGTGTCGTGATCGAGGGGGTTCGTGGGGTTGAACGGGAAGAACGCCGGCGGATTGGTCTGTCCCCGCAGTTCCTCCCAGTCGGTCAGACCATCGTGATCGGTGTCCGGATCACAGGGGTTGGTCTCCATGCGGTGGGGGATCGCCGGACCGGGGATCGGCCCGTGGTGGCCGTGATCGAAGTCGCTGACGAGGAAGTCGAAATGCCCGTCGTGGTTCAGGTCCTCTTCTCCATCGAAGAGGCCGTCGCCGTCCGAGTCCGGGTTGAGCGGGTCCATGCATCCGCAGACCGGCTTGACGTTGTTCGCCTCCGGGTACACGACCGTGATCGAGCGCCCGAGCAGATCCGTCGCCGGGATGAGGTGCTGACGGGAGACCGAGAACGAGAGGCGCTCAATGCCGTCACCGACGGCGTCACCGTCCGTGTCCGGGTTGTTGGGGTCCGTTTCGTCGGGATGCCGGGCGCCGTCACCGCGCTCATTCTCCCCGATCCCCAGCGGGTTCGGGTGCCCGCCGATGCCGGTGACGCACCGTGGGTTGAACGCAACTCCAGGCTGCCCGGGAGTGGTCATGTACGGCGTGCGGTTTCCCCCGTCGCACAAACCGTCACCATCCGTGTCGCAGTTGACCGGGTTGGTGGGGTTCGACCCGAACACCTCCGCTGAGTCCAGCAGACCGTCGTCATCGGTGTCCGGATCGAACGGATCCGTCGGAATC
>DYGJ01000111.1 GCA_020724765.1 Thermotoga sp.
AAAGAGAGCCTCGTCGAGGCTTCGGTAAAGCTTCCGGGCCAACTCCTCCGCCCGGCCGGGGAAGAGGTCGGGACGTCCGACGTCCCCCACGAACAGGGTGTCGCCGGTGAACACGCCCACCGGGCTCTCGCCCCTGGCGCGGTCGGTGACCACGTAGCACACATGCTCCGGCGTGTGGCCGGGCGTCTCCAGAACGTCGAGGCGCATGTCCTCGATCTCAATCGCGTCGCCCGCCCCGACCCCCACGTGCTCAAAGTCGCACCCCGCGGAGCGCGGGGCGTAGATCCGGGCGCCCGTCGCCTCGGAGAGGTCGAGGTGGCCGGAGACGAAGTCCGCATGAAGATGCGTCTCCAGAATGTGGGTGATCCGCACCCCAAGCTCCCGGGCCTGGGCGAGGTAGACGTCCACGTCACGCCGTGGGTCGACCACGGCGCAGGACCTCTTCCCCACGAGCAGGTACGAGCTGTGGGCAATCTTGGGGGTGAACACGTGGGTGAGCAGCATCAGGCAGTCCTTCTCTGGGTCATCGGCCCAAGTCTAACGGACGGGGCGCCTGCTCCCAGCGGAGTCCCCCCGTATACTCCCCAAACCTCGGGAGGACGACGATGAGCGAGCGGTATGACGTAGCGGTAATCGGGCTTGGGCCGGCGGGGATGGCCGTGTCGGCGATGGCCGCCCATATGGGCCTCAAGGTTGTGGGGATCGAGAAGCGCGCCCTGGGGGGCGAGTGCATGAACACGGGCTGCATCCCCAGCAAAGCCCTCCTGCGGATGGGGCACGTGCGACATCTCCTCTCCCGGGCTGCGGACTACGCCCTGAAGGGGGAGGCCCACCTCACCCCAACGACCCCGTTCGCCCAGATCGCCGAGCATCTCACCTACATCCGCGACAAGAAGACCACGGCGATGCTCGACAAGGTCGAGCTCGTCGTCGGCCGGGGCGGCGCCCAGTTCGTGGACGCGCACACGCTCGAAGTGGGCGACCAGCGGTTCGAGGCCAGAAAGGTCTTCGTCTGCACGGGAAGCCTTCCCGCCGCGCCGCCGATCCCCGGCTTGGACTCCGTTCCGTACCTCACGAATGACAACCTGTTCCAGCTCGAACGGGTTCCGGAGAGCATGGTCGTCCTCGGGGGCGGGGCGATCGGGTGCGAGATGGCTCAGGCGTTCCGCCGATTGGGAGCGGAGGCGTGCGTGGTCCACATGGACGCCCACCTCCTCCCCCACGGCGACCCCGACGCGGGAGAGCTCATCGAAA
This sequence comes from Thermotoga sp., assembly GCA_020724765.1. Classification (GTDB taxonomy): domain Bacteria; phylum Bipolaricaulota; class Bipolaricaulia; order Bipolaricaulales; family Bipolaricaulaceae; genus Bipolaricaulis. The sequence goes on from DYGJ01000111.1 coordinate 1,255, forward strand.
AGAGGTTCACCGCGGACGGGATCCGGGTCCTGAACGGGCGGAAGATCCGGGCGATCGAGAGGGACGGCAAGGGGATCTCCCTCACGACCGAGGCTGGGGAGCGGCTGGAGGGCGAGGTCCTCCTCGTCGCCGCCGGGCGGCGGTTCGACTTCGCGGAACTCCGGCTCGACCGGGCGGGCGTCACCCACGGCCCGAAGGGGATCGCCGTGAACCGCTACCTCCAGACGAACCAGAAGCACATCTTTGCCCCCGGCGACGCGAACGGAACGTTCCTCTTCTCCCACGCCGCGATGCACCAGGGGATGCTCGCGTTCATGAACAGCCTGGTCCCCGGGCCGATCAAGTTCAACTGGCGGAAGTACGTCGTGCCGTGGACCGTGTTCACCGATCCGCCTGTGGCCCACGTGGGGCTGCTCGAACGGGACCTCAAAGAGCGGAGGATCCGCTACGAGACGATCGAGTCCCGCTACGAGGATTACGGGGCAGCGATCGCCGAGGGGATCGCCGTGGGTTCGGTCAAGGCCTACGTGAGCAAGACCGGCCGCGTGTACGGCGCGCGGATCATCGGCGAGGGAGCGGGGGAGATGATCGGGGAGTGGGGGCTTCTCATTCAGAAGCGGCTGAGCATCCACAACATAGCGTTCCTGCAGCACGCGTTCCCGTCGATGAGCTTCCTCACCAAGCGCGTGGCCGAGGGGTGGCTCATGAACCGCACCCGCGGAGCGGGGATGCGCCGCATGGCCCGCTGGCTCTGCAGATAGGGCCCGCGGATTGTCCGTTCGGGTGTAGCGTCGGGGTTCATCCCCGACGGCCGTTGGTCCGTGATCTGCCGCCGACAAGCGGCAACTCCAGAGAGTAGAACTGGGGTTCTCTTCGTCTCCTGCCCGTGGCAGACAGGCATCTGGGCAGCAAGAGACCGTCTCCGGGCCTACCCGTCGGCCCAGCGGAGGGCGATGTCCCCGCTGTCGGTCGAGATCTCGATCCGCGCCGTGGCGCCTTCTCCCAGGACGCCGCGAGCCGAGGCCCCGTCTTCATCGGTCTCGACCACCAGCGGAAGATCGCTGTCGAGGTCGCCGCAATCCCCTACCGCTTCGATCCGGCACCGGCTGTCCCGGGGAAGACGAACCTCGACGTCGCCCGAGTCGGTCTCGATCCTCCACCGGGCCCCGTCAGGTACGACCGAAGCGAGGCTGACGTCCCCCGAGTCCACGCTCAGCTCGATCTCAGGGCCGAGATCGGCCAACGCCACGTCCCCGGAGTCGACCACCGCCCGCACAGGTCCGCGGACGTCGCGCAGCGCGAGGTCACCGCTGTCCAGGTCGAACCGCGCCCGCCCGCAAAGCCCAGTCCCTTCGACATCGCCACTGTCTACCTGCACCTCGACATCGCCCTCGATCCGCGACAGCTCAACGTCGCCCGAATCGACCTTCACCTCCACCGGCCCCCGCAGTCCCGCGACCTCCACGTCCCCGGAGTCTACTTCCACCTGGACCTCCGTGTCGCCCGGCGCCTCGATCCACCAGTCGAACCCGATCGAGCAGTTGTCCCACTCGGGGCGGGAGGGGAGGTCGCCGATCTGGACTGCGGAGCCGAGTTGTTCGATCGGTGGCTGGCGATCGACCGCAGCGAGCACCGCCTGGACCTCGCCGGGGGGGCCCGAGACCCACACCCGACCCCGGACGCGAACCACGTCATCCGGTCCCTCCCTCACCGTCACGTCGCCGCTCTCGGTGCGCACCTCCAGCCGCACGTGCCCGGTCACGGGCAGGCTCCGTTCGAACGTCCGCTTCACCTTATGGAGCATCTCCCACATTTCTCCCTCCTCGGCGACTTGCCCTTCTGTGTCCCTCGCTTCCAGGCCGGATGCAGGCATAACCCCACCTTGCCGATAGTCTAGGCATCGCCAGTCCGGGTGTCGATCACGCAGCTGAACAGCCGCGTTCATCTGGATGAACGATGGTGTTCGCTTGGGCGATCGGGGTGAGAGAAAGGAGGACGGGAGACAGCGTGCCTCCCGCGAAAGGCAACCGTCAACTGTGCCGACGCAGGCCGTCGGGATCGAGAAGGAAGACCGTGGGCCAGGCCAACCGCACTAGGCCGCGCCGTGCCAGGGCCTGAAGCTCTCCGCTCGTCGTCGGGCGAGCAGCCCCCCGATCATCTCCGCCAGGTCCCGGAGCGACAGGGGGATGTCGATCCGTACACCGCCTCCCTCCGCTTCCCCGTGCTCGTCCCCGAGTTCCAAGAGCGCTCGCACCAGACGCTGCCGAGTGCTCGCGTAAGTCAGGTCCACCAGCCGCCTCACGAGACGGCCCTGCTCCTGGGTGAGTTGACGGTGAGCGACCAGAAGTGCTTACGGGCACCGTCGGCCAAGCTCGCCTACGGTCTCCCTGCCGATGAACCCCGCGACGGACGGGACCACGGCCGTCGCCGAAAGGACGTGGGCAACCAGCGGGGAGCCCGAGACCAGTTCGCCCGGAGAGCAGAACCGCAGAAGCACCCGTTTGCCCTGTTCCGCGCTCGCGGTGAGCCGGGCGCCCCCCTGGCAGAGGATGGCCCAGCCCGTGGTGGGAGTCCCCTCGTGGAGGATCGTCTCCCCCCTCCCGAACCGGACCCGCTGGATTCGCGGCGCCAGTCCCGCGAGAACTTCGGGCTCCACCGCCGAGAGGACACAGCTCGAGCGACACCCACAGGAGCAGCACTCGGTCTCAGTTGCTTTCAGATCGACCATCCTCCGCGGTCACCTCCTCGACAGAGCCAGCGGGCTACTGGGAGATCCTAGCGGTCTGCCCTCTGCGCGGGCAACCACTCCCGAGGCCAACAGCTGGAGTTGCGAGTGCAGAACGCACGTCCAGTGCAGGGCCTTCACCTTCCATCATAGGGTCCCGGGCTGCGGCGGGGCGGCCTCATCTGCCCGCTCCCACCCAGAGGAGACCGAAGGGAGAAGGCCGTTGCGTCGGGGTTCATGCCCGACGGCCTTTCGTTTCCGGCGGACTTGCGTCGGACACAGGGTCCGACGCTACGAACCCCGGACTACGGACTCCGGAAATGCGTAGCGTCGGGCTTCATGCCCGACGGCCTTTCGTTCCCAGCGGACTTGCGTCGGACACAGGGTCCGACGCTACGGAACCGCGAACGTTCGTCGCGCGCAAGCTGCGACGCTACAGCGCCTCGCATCCCTGCGGCGAACGAGCTCCTCCAGACTTCGCGCTGTACACGGCAGGAGTCCGCGCGTCAACTTGCCTGCGCGCGGCGCGCAAGGCGGAGGCCGTGTACCGTTAGGTCCGCGGACCCGAGACCTTCCACACAATCTCCTGTGTTGGATCAACCCGCGCTCGGGCCGAAGGTCTTGATCCAGGGACGGCTCACGCCGAGCACGCGAAACCCGATCGCCTCGTAGAGCGGAGCGGTGGAAGCCATCGGCACGCGGACCGCTCCGAGGTCGGCGAGCTTGTGCAGACCGTGGAGGACCACACCCCGTGCCAGTCCGCGGCGGCGGAAGTCGGGGTGCGTGCCCACCGGCTCCAGATACCCGATCCGGTTCCCAGCATCGTACCAGAGGATGCAACACGCGGCGTACGTCCCATCGGGAGCAACGACGACGAGGTCGTGCTCCTTGCGGTAGTCCGGCGCCCGCTGAAGCTCGCGGTACGCGAACGCGGACGGCCAGTCGGCCGGATCGGGGTGGTTGAACGCGCGGCCAAACAGCTCGCGGCGCCGTTCCACGTCGTCTTCCTCAGCCATCGTCTGCACGGTGAACCCCGGGGGGAGCACGGGCGCTGGGAGATCGCCCAACCGAATCTCCAGGCTGGTCGCGATGATGTCCGGCTTCTCCGCGTACCCTCGCCTGGCGACCGCATCCCGGAGCGCCGCGTCCGTCTCGTAGACGAAGATGAAGACCCTGTTCTTTCTTGGATCGCGAAACCTCTCCTCGGCGTAACAAAGCATCTCGTCGAGGAGCTCGGGGTGGTCGAGGTGGCGCTGGAGGAAGACCTCGCCGAAACCGCGGTGCTCAGGGACAGGGTGCTCGATGTTCGCGACCCCGACGATCTGCCCCGTCTCATCCTCCCATAGGCCGATCATCTCCTCCCACATTTGGATCGCCCGCAGCGCGCCCGGCGGGACGCCCGACTCCGTCCCTGCCGAGCCGAGCATGGGGGCCACGAAGTACCGCGCGTAATTCCACCGCTCGATGCCCCAGTTGAGAGCGGGAGTCCCGAACGCGAGGTAGGTCTGGACGAGGAACTCCCGCACCCGCAGGAAGTCATGCTCTGGATCGTAGGACCTCAACCGAGCCTTCATGGGCACAGCATACCGCGTGCCAGGGCCATGACCCAGGCGGGGTGAAGATGCGCACGTTGGGCGCGGGCTCTGTTCCCCCCGGCCTGGTCGGGTTTTTCGAGTACGGCCACTACGACATGGCGGCGCGCGAGGCGGCCTTGGCCGGGGCGCTCCAGCGGGCGACGCAGGGGCGTGGCAGGAACCTGTAGCGTCGCAGCCTGTCTGCGACGAGCGTCTGATGTTCCGTAGCGTCGGACCCTGTGTCCGAAGCAAGTCCGCCGGAAACGAA
>DYGJ01000112.1 GCA_020724765.1 Thermotoga sp.
ATGACATCGTCGCTTCCACCAGTCGCCGAAACCGGCTGTGCGCAGGGACCCATGACAGAGCGACCGAGAGGAGGTCTTCAGCTGGCCGCCCCGAGAAAGCAACGCTTATGAGCACTGCACAGAAGATACCCCCAACGAGTCCCTCGCCGCGGTGAGAGATGATCGCATCTCGAAACGCGAGGGATGCCGCGAGATCGGGCCGCATGGGAGCAAGGAGACCGAAGACCTCCGATCGCATCTGAGATCCCACCCATTCCGCACAAGGGTTCCGAAACCAGCCGCTCTCCGGAGGCATCATCCCCGCTTTGATGTTCTCCAAGGCTACCCATTCCGCCGTGAACGCGTGAGGCAGATGCTCAACCCACTCCAGGGCAAGGTCCTCGCTCGAGAAGTCAGGGCCGTGTTCATCAACTGCATGGAGCGCCATGACCTGGTAGGCCGTGTCATCGTTGGCCATGTTCGGTCGCGCGAGGTAGTCGGTGATCCATCCATATCGCTCACGGATCATCTCCGCGGACCAGCCTTCCAGGGGATCCCCAAGCGCTACACCGATGCATTTCCCAACCCAAGCTCCCTTGACCCGATCCATGCACTCCTCGGGCGGCAGTGAACCAGGATCGAACACCACCGGGTCGTGGAGTTCGTCCAGGTACTCCTGGTAGGCGGTCACTCCCCGAGATCCCCCCTCAAGCGCCGCGTGGATCTCCTTGTTGATGAGAGCCGCCGTCACCAGCAGCTTGTCCCAATGGTTCGACCTGTACTCCTCCTCGGCCCTTGCCAGGAGGCTGCGTGCGGTGGGCATCGCAAAACCCCGGTTGGCCATTTCGGCAACGGCAGCTGCGAGCGGGTACACATCAATGCCCGACAGAGTCGTGGTCTTCCACAGGTTTCGGATTGCGTCTCTCCGTGCCTCACGTGGATCCATCTCTCACCCTCCGATCACTGCGCCAGCAGGTTGTATACGCGTCTAGAGCGCCCTGGCCAAGAACTCCACGATGTCCAGCACTTCCACGGGGGAGCCCGTGGAGGCCCGTGCCTCCAGAAACGCCGTCTCGCAGGCCGGGCAGGCGCTCAACACTGCTTCAGCTCCGGTCCCCACTGCTTCAGCCCAGCGGTCCGCGGCGCTCTCCTTCGCTACAGCAAGATCCACAGCTCGGACGAACCCACCATGGCCACAGCAGAACGCGGCCTGCCTGGCGCGCGGCATCTCCACCAAACGCACGCCAGGAACGGCGGTAGCCACACGTCGCGGTGCATCGTAGACGCCCAGTCCGCGCCCAAGATTGCACGGGTCATGGTATGTGACGAGGCCCGGGTTCCTTCGAAAATAGACTCCCCCGCGTTCCATCTCGCGTGCCACGTATTCTGCTAGGTGAAGCACCTCGAACGGCAGCTTCTTCTTGAGCAACAGCGGCATATCCACCCGGAAGGTCTTGAGACATCCGGGGCAAGGGGTCACCACGGTCTCCGCCCCTGATCCCAGAATGGCTTCAAGATTCCGTTCCGCCGCTGCCCGAGCCTGAGACACCAGCCCCAAGGAGAGGAATGGATGCCCACAGCATTGCTCGTCAGCGAGAAGCGTGAACGGGCTTCCCAACGCTTCCAGTACCTGAAAAGCGCTCCGCGCGATGCCTCGTCTGAGGTACGACGGTGTACAGCCTGAGAACAGCAGAACGCTGGCTCTCCCTCCCACCCGATGCCGATCGGGCAACCAGGCAAGTCGATCCTTCCCCGCCTTGGAGTACGGGTTCCCCTGCTCCTTCACCGCGTCGGCAAAGGACTGGAATACCTCGGGAAGCCATCCAAGCTCCACCACCCTCTCCTTCATCGCTCGGTAGATCTCGCTCAGGGGTAGGTACTTGAAGCACTGAGACTCACACGCCCCGCACTCCGTACAGGCGTACAGCCGATTGGCCACCTCGGCATCGAGCTCAAGCTCGCCGTCGAGCAGCGCCCGCGCAGCCGCCAGCTTCCCCCGCGCCCCGTAGGACTCGAACCCATGCGCGCAGTACGGTGGGCAGATACGACGATTCCCCTCTGCGGGCAGATCAAAGCAAAACCCACACCTCAAGCAGCTGTACACCTGATCACGGTAATTGTCCAACGTCACGACATGCCTCCACTCTGAACCAAGACCCCTGGGTTGAGAACTCCTTTTGGATCTAGCGTTCTCTTGAGTGTCTCCACGAGTCCGCTGTAGGTGCCAAGCCTGGGCATGATCAACGGCGTCAGTCCAGCGCCAATCCCCCCAGGGCTCATCCCCTCGGAAAACATGAGATCCGCGATCTGCGCCCGGAGCCGCAATCCGTACTCCCACGCGTCCTCCCGCCGCTCATCGTACAACGTGTCGATCCACAGGAAGGCGCCGTTGCGGGAGAAGTACGCATCGACCCCCTTGATCCGAATCCCGAAACGATCGAACTCCTCCCTGTGTTCCTGTACGAACTCCCTGAAGAGCCCGATCGCGCGCTTGAGGCCCTGGGTGGAGACAAACCCGGCAACCTCAGGGCAGAAATAGGGACGATCGCTGTAATATGGTCCGGGAGGAGTGTTTCGCAACCACGAGTACATGTGTTCCTCCCAGTAGCTGCGCGTGCCATCGGCTGAAACCCGACGCCCTCCCATAGCCTCGCAGACAGCCTTAGCTCGTGCCAGCCGTTCAGCTGTCGGTGTCGCATCGCCCCTCACGATGATGTGCAGGAAGGCATCTCCGTCCAGGCCCGCAGGCTTGGGACCCCCGAAGAGTCCCACGAGGAACGTGGCTGCCTCTTGAGTCTGAATGCCACACGCCGCATCCGCCGCTGCGCAGTAGTCCTCGAACGCGTACATCGCGAATCTCTCCGATTCGGGCGCCCTCCGCAGGCGGTATACCACCGAAGCGATGATCCCGAAGATGCCATAGGACCCCACGAACAACCCTGTAAGGTCGGGGCCGTTGGCATAGCGTTCAACGGGATCGGATCCGGGGTTAGCTGCTGAGCCCGTGCGGATGAACTCGCCGGAGGGGAGCACGACATCAAGGGAAAGCACGTGGTCACCCGTCATGCCGTACTCCGTCAATGCATGCGGAATCGCGTTCACCGCCACCGATCCACCGATGGTGCAGGAAAACAGCCCGCCGCCTCCGGGAACCGCCAGCTCCCGCCCCAGCCGCCGCATCTCTGCATCCACGGAGTGCCAGATTGCCCCACCATCTACCCTGACCCAGTTCGCATCCGTGTCCACGTGAGCCACTCGATCCATCCGCGTCGTCTCCAACACGATGCTGTCTGTCCGCACGCCGCTGCCGAGGAAAGCCGTGCCACGACCGCGAACGAACAGAGGTATCTCCAGACGACTGCACAACTTGAGCACTTCAGCCACTTCAGCCGCCGCGGCAGGCCTCACCACCGCTGCGGGCACGCCTGCTCGATCCGGACCGCAGTCGCGCGAGTAGCAGATCCTGTCAACAAGCACATCCGAGACATGGGCATCGCCGACGATCTTGGCCAGTGCTTTCCGTATCTGGCTAGGCATACTCCCTCCCTACTCTCCGGGCTTCACGGATGAGCACCTCCTCATCCACCGTGACCATCTGTCGATTCCGCAACACGGGTCGTCCGTTCACAATAACGTCCTCCACATCAGAACTGCGCCCGCAGTAGACGAGCATGGGAACGATCTCGTCAGTCAGCCCAAACGTGTGGGGGCCTGACAGGTCTACGATCGCGATATCGGCCAACCTCCCTTCATCAAGGGTGCCTGCGTCGATGCGACATGCTCTGGCCCCACCCTCGGTGGCCATCTCAAACACGTCCCTCGCGTCGATCACCGTGGGATCCCTGCGAGCCACCTTCTGTAGCATCGCGGCGGCCCGCATCTCCTCGAACATGTCCAACAGGTCGTTCGACGCTGCGCCGTCGGTCCCCAGCGCAACAGCGATGCCAGCTCTTCGCAGATCGTCAATGGGCGCCACTCCGCTGCCCAACTTCATGTTGCTTTTGGGATTATGGACAACTGTGACAGGCCGATGCCTGGCGAGTTCGACCTCCTCGGGCGTCAGGTGAACCCCATGCACGGCCAGCAGCGGCCGCTCGAGGAGCCCGAGTTCCTCCAAATACGCCAAGGGTGGCTTACCGCACTCCTTGAGCGAGTGTTCGACTTCCCACAGGGTCTCCGATACGTGGGTCGACACAGTCAAATCGTGGACTTCCGACTGCTCCCGAATCCACGCGAGCATCTCGCGGCTGCACGTGAAGGGAGCAGAGGGACCAAGGGCCACTTGCACCAGAGGAGCCTCAGGCGGGTAGTTGTGCCATCGCTCAAGCAACGCCCGTGTTCTCTCGTACGTGACCTCCCTGGGCATTACAAGATCGTCGGGAACCCAGCGATCCACCATGGTCATCGCAGCTACGGCGCGAACCCCCACCTCGTACCATGCTTCGATGATGCTGTCAAAGCTGATATCCATATCCACACAACAGGTGACGCCGCCCCGGATCATCTCCACCGCTCCGAGCAGCGACCAAAGCCTGCCGACCTCCTCGCTGCCATCCCCGTGCCAGGCGCGCGCGAGAACAGCGCGAACAAAGGGAAATGTGACCTGTTCGCACCATTCCACCAACGGCAGATCATCCCGCCTTCCCTTGAGCATGGATTGATAGAGGTGAGTGTGGGCGTTCACGAGCCCTGGGATGACCGCCTTTCCCCGGCAGTCGATCTTGTCCCAATCGGGTCGCTCCGGGCCGGAGTGTCCGATGAGAGCGATGCGTTGGCCTTCGATCACGACGTCAACATCTCGCTCGACACGCCGCGCATCGCGCACGACGTAGGACGCATCCTTGAGCACGATCACGGAGATTCCTCCTCCAATAGGAGTGCACCTGTTCGACAGACGGAGGCACAGAGACCACACAATCGGCACTTGCTCAAGTCGCTCCTCCCTGGTTCCGATCGCGCTGCGTAGGGGCATATCGCTACACAACGTCCGCACTCCGTGCACAGCTCCCGGCTCCATGCCAGCTGCATCCGTTGGCTCCCGGGTGTGGTGGCCAGGGCAGGCAGTGCTGCGCCGATCGCCTTCTCCGCCACCGAGAACCCGGCCCTCGCCAACTCGGCATCCAACTGCGCCCTTAGTGAGGCGAAGCTGAGAAGTCCCTTGACCAAGGGAAGACTGCACACACCTACGGCTGTCCCGCCAGCCAGTAGCATCTCGAGCGCATCCCTCCCCGACGAGACGCCTCCTGTAGCGACCACTGGTCCGCCCGTAGCCTGATGCACAACAGCAACTGCCCTCAACGCAAGCGGGAGCAGCGCGGCTCCCGAGAGCCAGCAAGCAGGACTCCCCAGGAGAGGCCTTCTTCGCTGCACATCGATCCGAAGCGCCGGCCCCAGCGAGTCGACCGCAGTGATCCCCCGCGCGCCGTGTTCGCGACACTCCGACGCGATCGCCCCGAGGCACGGCCACAGCGCGTTGACTTTTGCCAGAACGGGGAGCCCCGCCCTGTCCGCAGCTTCCCCGCTCATCCGAGGAAGCTCTGCAGGATCGTAGCTCACCACCTCCAGCGCGTCCGCGCCCGCTCGCGCTACCGCTCGGGCCAGCTCTTGCACATCGCCAACTGTGGGGCCAATGCTCGCGATCACGATCGCGCCCGACTCCTTGGCAAGAGGGATCTCATGGTGGATCCACTGCTCCGCACGGACATCGGACCAGAGCTCGCAGTTCAGGACTCCTTGCTCAGTGATGCTCAGATGTGGGATGGGGTTGCTTGCTGGCCGACAGCTGATGGTCTTGGTCACCACTGCCGCGGCTCCCGCGCGATGCGC
>DYGJ01000113.1 GCA_020724765.1 Thermotoga sp.
GTAGATGGAGCCGTCAGGGTTCTTTGCCCAGTAGCGGTGGCGGAAGTCTGCTGTCATTGCCCAGTAGGTCAGGAGTTCCTCGAAGGCGTCAGCCATCCTCTTTGACCGTGCGGCGTAGTCGGTTTGGCTGTAGTCCCATCGGAAGTGGTGGTTCTCAACGGAGTCCTTCCCCTCGGCTCCGTTGAACACCATGTATTCCACGGATACGGTACTGTCGTCTCCCAGGGTGTCTACGAGCCTACTGGCTTCCTTGATAGCCCATTCCCAAGTGCCCGGCAAGCCATGCTTTATGCCGCCCAGCAGTTCATCTCGAATGGCGTTGTCGTTGACCTCAGCGCCCTCCAAGCCACTGTGTACCGCCCATACCCAGTTCCTGTCAATCAGGGTCAGCCGGTACATCTTCCCCCGCTCCGTGAGCCGCGAGAGAATGTAGCGAGCCTTCTCTGCGTTCTCCGATTCTACAATCACCCCGTCCTTCCTTTCGAAGAGCGGGAAGTAGCGACTATCGGGCGCGTTGTTGGAGAACATCCTTGCCGCCTGGAACAGGGGGCGTTCGTCGAGTTCCTTCCACCCTTCATCAGTTAGGGGGAATGCCCAGAAGGGTACGTTAGCGATTCCGTACTCTACCATCGCTTTCTCCTTTTCCAGAACTCCCACGCCTCTTGCCATCCCCCGTACCTCCGACGGGCGTACTCGTCAGCCCATTTGAGTTGGTAGAGGGGGCAGGGAGATGCGTTGCCGTGAACTTTCTCTGCCCGCTGGAACAATCCCCTGTGTTGCCCGTTCCTTGCGGATGGACGACCGGAAGATTCCCGTTTGGCAATCTTCCATGCGAAAGCAATCTCACCTGATGTCAGGTGGACGATTCCCCAGTCTCCGGCAGTCTCCGCCATGACCTTGAAGGAATCCTTGTTGTACCGCTCCAGGTGCCCCGTAGAGGAACACTCGGAACATGAGAGCAGGAATGTTAGGGCGAATATCATTCCTTCTCTCCTTCCTTCCACTTGAGGTAAGCCCTGATGCGGGCTTCCATGAACGAGTCGCGGCAGTCACTGTACGACGCCCTAACGCCCCTCTGGTCGTAGAATCTGGCGGAGTACACACAACACGCGCCCAGCACCTCCCCGCCGAGTGCCACATCCGCCCCCGCAGCCAGGAACTCCTGGTCTATGGTGTACGCGATGATGCCCCAAAACGGGTCGGTCGGACGGTCGTATAAGTAGCGCACGAACACGCTTCTGGCGCATTCGTCCATCGCCTCGGCTGCATCGACATCGAGTGGACGCGGGAACACCTTCGCCAACCGCTCCATCAGTTCACGGTCAATCATTCGATTTCCTCCTGCAGGTGTTCCAGCGCCCACAGCATCTGCAACAAGGCAGTACGCATCTCCGGTAGCGGGGCATCAATCCACACGTCGTCTGCGTACATATGCGCCACCTCGCCGTCGAGGCGCACCGATAGAGACTCGCCGCCCTTGAACTCAAAGGTGACCAGCCCGTACTCGTCAGCGGGCAGCACCGCACTCGCCAACGCGACAGCGCGGTTGAATAGCACAGACGCCTCGTCGTAGTCGAGCGGCCCGGTCGGCGCGGTCATGTCCAGTATGTCTTTGGCAGCAGTGTGAATGTTCATTCGATTTCCTCCTTCAAGTGTTCCAACTCAGTAAGCATCTCGTCCAGGGTCGGAACGGCTCCATGCAGGGCTTCGTGCTTCATCTCTTGGTAGACCTCCCCGCAGAACACTTCCCATTCGAGGGGATGGTTCGTGAAGTAGAAATGACACCCCCTACAGAGGGCCATCGCATTCCTTCCGTCCCACCGGGTTGCGAGGTATCTACGGGATACGATGTGGGCGCATTGCAGGTGCTCCATGCTCCCGCACCACTGACATCGCACATCCCTCTGCCTGACGTACTTGGAGAACACAGCATCAAGTTTCCTCTTGACCTCCCGCTTCTGTGGCTTCTTAGGTTTCTTCATCTTCCAATATGGTAAGACCGTCGTTGCGCAGCATCTGCTTCGCCTTCTCGATGGCGGATGCTTCGTCTTTCGCCCAGACGCGGACGTAGAGCGTGCCGACGTTGTTGGAGATGCTCCATCCCTCATTCACCCCGTAGTATTCCTCCATGCGCTGGAACCGCGCGCTGTTCTGCCCGACCCACTTGAACTCCGCAGTCCACGCCTTGTTCCCTTCGAGTATCCTGGCTGCCGCGCCGGGGAACATAGGTGCCCTACCACTGACGGGATGGAACCAGTCTTCTATGTAGCGCACCGCAGCAGTCGCCGCTGCCGGGTTGTCCGTGATGTCGTACACCCTGCCGTCAGGTAGGACGATGGCGATTAGCGCGTCTTTATCCATCTTGTAGCCTCCATCAACAGTTCATCGCTGCTCGGCGGTTCGTCGTCTGTAGCGAACTTCTCGGCAAGGTGGTCGTAGAGGGCGGAGACCGCTACATCAGCCTTGATTGCAGCGGCGCGCAACTTCTTCACCGTCGCGTCGTCCGTTACGTCCACCAGCCACTCGACAGGCGACTTCGCTTTCTGCTTGGGTTCATCGTCTATCGGGGTGTAGTCGTCCGAGTCGTTAGAGTCTTTGCGCTCGTACTTCGCCCAGCCACGGTTCGGGCGCGGCTTCTTCGTGTCCGGGTCTCGCCGCTTGGGGTAGATAGGAGAGTGGTCGTCGTTCACCGTGCCGAACTCCAACTTGGCACCGCACGACCGGCATAGCAACTCGTAGAACGTGAACTTGTCGTGCTTCCTCGCCTGCCTGCGGATGTCCGTGCTATCACAGAGTCCGCATGGCTCCATGTGCAACGCTTCCTCGACACGCGACACGAACTCGAATGCGCCCGTGTAGCCGTCTACCTCTTGCTCAATCATAAAGTCGCCGTGCTTATACTTGACTATCATTGTCGTCCTCCTTGTTGCCCGCCGCAATGCGGGCGTATTCAATCTCGTCCTGCGTAGGCAGCGGGTTGCCCAGGAATATCGCTTCGTATGGCACCTTCTCGCCGGGCGCGTAGTGCGCCAGCCCCGGCCACTGCTCGTACAGCAGGGCATACTCCTCTTTCGCACTCTTGCACGCCTTATAGCACGCCAGCGTCTCTGCAATAACTGCCACCGTATTGATGCAGAACCCCGACCCAGGCTTCACTACCCCCTTCCAGGGCGCGGGGATGACCTTGCGCAGGTCAATGTCCACTTGCAGGTGCGTTCCTGTGATTGCGCGGCCATATCGTGCGTAAGAGCGCAACTCGGCGTCCACTATCAACGCGAAGCGACCGCCGAGCACCGACGACAGCACAGTGTAGTGGTCGCTCAGCCACTTATCCATAGTGTTTCTCCATCATCCTTTTCGCTTGTTCGAGATTCGGTTCCTTCCCTTCTACCACGATGGCATCGAATAGGCGCATCGCTTCGAGGGGGTCGGCGGGGGCGTCGTAGCCTAACTCGTTGAGCCGGGCTTTGTGGTGCTCGTAGAAGATGCAGGCTATAACCCCGTCTATGTGATTCATGAAGTCGTCGAAGTCTTTCTCGTTCATCCCAGCACCGCCTTTTGCGCCCAGGGCAGGAACCGCTCGGCTACCCGCACATGGAAGCACCGATGCCCATACTGGTAGCCTTCGCAGGAGCATTCACCTGACGTCAGGTCAACAGTATGGAAGTAGCCCGGTCTGCTCCTGGATTCAACCTTCCAAGTGTTCTTGAACGTTCTCATGGTCTTGTTTCCTGATTGGGTTTCGACAATCTGCTTATGCGGGGTCATCTCCGGCGGGAGATACATCGAGTCGCAGAGGTCGAGGATATCATCCGCAACAGACTTCGGTCGCTTCACTCCGACTTCACGGAGAAGGGTAGCGATGGATGTGCGGAGTTGTGTTCTCATTCGCCCTGCAACGCCTCCAGGAAGTCGTGCAGCATATCCTTGCAGTCCTCAATCGGGATTTGCACTGCCACCGCTGTGCCACCCGCGACAGCCCTTATCTCTACGACGTTGTCTCCCTCGGCGAGTTCCAGCGCAACCTCTTGGTCGTCATCCAGATACATGCGGATTACCTTCGAGTGTTCTATCATTCGTCGTCCTCCAACACCTTGAGCAGGGCGCGCAGGGCGTCTCGCATCTCCGATTTCATCACGCGGAGGTGTGCCTGTTGGTCGCGTACTCCACCGGCTGCCGAGCATACGAGAAAGTTTACGATTGCGTCATCCGTGACGATGAGCGTCATAGACTCGCCACCGTCGAACGTAAGAATGAACGTACCATTCTCTCGTATCATTGCAATCTCACCGCCCTTTGCCCACACTTGCAGCACGCCGTCCAATCCTCCTCGTACCCGTAGACAGGGGGCGCGTCGTAGTCCCCCTGCACTATCAGGACGGGTTCAGGCAGAGGATTCAGTGCCCCGCAGACCTCACACGCTACCAACTGGTCAAACGGGCTGGCGCAGGGGTCGTAGTCAGATGCGAACATAACTCACGTGCCAGCCCTTCCCGTGGCATTGGTCGCACCTGCCAAGGTAATTCCTGGCAACGAGCGTGCCCGTGCCACTACACTTCTCGCAGTGCCGCCGAGCCTCAAGGTACGCCCCTGGGGTGTCCCGTAGAGGGTACGGACGTATGAGGTCTTCCGTGGGGTGTATCTCTGCGGTCGGCTCGTCTTTCTTTGCCATTTATTCCTCCTTCGCCTTTTCCATGGCTTCCTGCTCATCCCGCGCCTCCACGAATACCATGCGCTCGCCCAGTTTCACATAGGCTCGGTACCACTGCTCTATCGTGTAGTCTGACCCAACATCCTCAAGGCTGAACGCCATTGGCGCGTCCCCCAGGCACACCAGGAATACCTGCTTGGGCATCTCTACGTCAAGAGAGGCGTCGTGAGATTCTATGGCTGCCACAGCCAGGGCTGCAACCTTTACCATGTTCTCCCGGAACGACTGCATCTCGCGCTTGTTGCGAACACACTCCGCCGCGCGACCTGCGTATGCACAGATATACGCCACCCAGTCGTTTACTGTGTTCTGCTCATCGTACGCGTCTGTGTTGCCGCCAATGGCAAGTGCGCGCTGTCGTTGCCGCTCTTCCTGAATCTCTGCGAGTACCCTGTCCATCATTCTGCCTCCTCGCGGGCAAGTCGCTTTAGCAGTTCATCTGCCAGTCGCAGCCACTCCGACCCCGTGATGGGATTCCCCTGCTTGTCGATGTTTGATGCCTTCATTCGTCGCATCATTGCAACCTCACCGCCCTTTGCCCACACATCGTCAATCCCCCCTCGGGGCGGGAAGGTACTCCCTATCGGCGCGATTGCCCTCGACTTCCCGCACACGCGCCTTGAGTTCCTCGCGCAGCGATTTGAACGCCAGCCCCGCCGTCGTGAGCGCCTTCTCGATGTCCTCATCGGTTGCGCCAGCGGGAATCCCGGCAATGCCGATGTTCACGTCCGCGCTCTCGTAGTTGCCGAGGTTGACCTTGCGGCCAAGCGTAACGTGGACGGTGATGGGTTTCTTTGTCTCTTCACTCATACGGTTCCTCCTGTGTTTGCCGGGATGCCGCCTTTGTTTCATGGCTGGATTCAATGCCCCGCGTCCTGGGGTCTCCCCGGGCACCATACGGCAGCATCCCAACTCGTTGTCAGTCTCCCTCTACCGCCTTCAATAGCGCGTAGAGCGTTGCAGCGACCCCTTCCGTGTCGCCGTGCAGTTCCACGCGGCCATCCATGTAGGAGATGCGTA
>DYGJ01000002.1:0-29284 GCA_020724765.1 Thermotoga sp.
CGCCTCCCGGGCCATCGGGTGGCACCGCATGGCCCAACGGTTCGGAAGCCCCGGTCCGTTCGCTTCCGTGGGCGAGCGAGTGCGGTTCGCATCGGCCCAGATCGGGTGGGCGAACTACAGCGGGGCGCTCGACCTCCGGGTGAGCGCGTCGGGGGTGTACCTCGCGACGATGTGGATGTTCCGCCCGTTCCACCCGCCACTCTTCGTCCCGTGGAACGAAATCGAGGTCCACCCCGCACGGGGGCCTGGCGTGGCGCCGTGGCTGACCTTCCGCTCTGCCCCAGGCGTGCGGATCCGCTTCTCGCGGCGGGCCTTCTCCCCTCTGCGACCGTACCTCAACGCGTAACCCGTCGGCGAGCCCCGCTCCGAGCCTTCCCGGCAGCACTCGTTCCCGCGAGGCGGCCGGTGGAGAAGGCGGCCTGGAGGTTGTAGCCACCTGTGTCCCCGTCCACATCGAGGATCTCGCCGGCGAAGAACAGCCCCGGCACGAGCCGGCTCTCCAGGGTCTTGGAATCTACTTCGCTCAGACGGACCCCGCCCGCGGTGACCATCGCCTCGTTCCAGCCCCCGAGCGAGCCGACGGGGAACGGGTGCCCACCATCGCCCCCTGCGGCCAGGCTCGTCGCCAGCACGCGGCGGGCCTCCCGCGGGAGTTCCGCCGCCTTTGTCCCGGGACCGAGGCCCACCGCAGCCACCAGCGCCCGGGCCAGACACGCCGTGACCCCGAAGCCTTGAAGGAGACTCACCACCGTCCGCTTGCCATGGGCCGCGATCTCGGCCGTAAGCCGCTGCTCGGCGAGATCGATGCTGCCTGAGCCGGCGAGAAGGGACACGCGAACGGAATCCCCGGGAAGTACGTAGCGCGACAGGTTCAAGACTGCCGGCCCGGAAAGGCCGCGGTGGGTGAACAACACGCCGCCCTCCTTCTCAGCGATAGTCCTCTTCTCGCGGACCACCGCGACCGCCGCACCCGGGAGGGAGACGCCGGCACAGGGGACGAACGGGGAGAACGCGTTCCGCTCGACGACCACCGGGGCAAGCGTCGGCCGGGGCGAGACGACCGAGTGGCCCAGCGACGCCGCCAACCGGTAGCCGTCCCCCGTGGCCCCCAACGAAGGATACGACCGCCCGCCCGTCGCCAGGACGAGGGTCAACCCCTCGATAACGGGCTTCTGTTCTGGAGCGGTCAGGACGACGAACCTCGATCGCTCGACCCGGAGGGAGCGGACCCGGACTCCGGTTCTCAGTTCCACCCTTCTCCGCCGAGCCTCGGCAAGAAGGAGGTCGAGCACGTCCTGGGCCCGTCGGGAAATGGGGAAGACGCGACCGTCGGGGTCCTCGGTCAGGGGGACTCCCCACCGGGTGCACCAGGTGACGAGATCACTGTTGGAGAACGCATACAGGGCCGGGCGCAGGAACCGGCCCGCCTCGCCCGGACGAGTCCCGCCTCCGTAGTGAGGGAGGAAGTCCATAATCTCCCCGCCGTGGGTGAGGTTGCATTGCCCTCCGCCGGAGGCGAGGAGCTTGCGGCCGGGGTTGGACATGTGTTCGAGCACGAGGGCCCGCGCTCCCCGTTCGGCGGCGGCGATGGCCGCGAACAGGCCGGCCGGGCCTCCGCCGACCACCACCATGTCCCACGCCATGGGGTCGAGTATAGGCCGCCCTGTGGTTGCGGATCGAGCTGGGATGGGGTACGACCGACCCCATGGACCGCGCGACGATCGCCAAGCTCCCGAAATTCGACCTCCATTGCCACCTCGATGGCTCGCTCCGGCCAGAGACGGTCCGCGAGTTGTGGGACGCGCTGCCCGCGAAGGAGCGCCCCCCCATCACGGGCTCGGTGGACCAGGCCGTCCTTCCCCACGTCCCGTGCCCGCTCGAGGAGTACCTTGAGGCGTTTCGGATCACGGTCGCCCTCCTCCAGACCGCGGAGACTCTCGAGCGGGCGGCGTTCGAACTGTGTCAGGACGCGGAAGGCGAAGGGGTGGTCTACCTCGAGATCCGGTTCGCCCCCCTCCTCCACCTGCGGCGCGGGCTCATCCCGGACGAGGTGGTGGAGGCGGTGCTCGCCGGGACGCGCCGGGCAGAGGGCGAACTCCGGATCCGGGCCGGGGTCATTCTGTGTGGGATGCGCCAGGAGCCGCCGGAGAGGTCGGCAGAGGTCGCCCTCCTCGCCGGCCGGTACCGGGACCGCGGGGTGGTCGGGTTCGACCTCGCCGGCCCGGAGAAAGGGTTCCCGCTCTCGGATCACGCGGTAGCGATCCGCCTCGCGCGCGAGGCGGGCGTGCACCTCACCCTCCACGCCGGGGAGGGATGCTGTCCGGAGCACATCGCCGAGGCGCTGGATCTCGGTGCAGAGCGGATCGGGCACGGGGTGTACCTGTTCCAGGACCCTGCAACCGAGGAGCGGGTGCGCGAGGCCGGAATCCCGCTCGAAGTTTGCCCGACGAGCAACCTTCAGATCTCGGGGATCATGCGCTCGCTCTCCGACCATCCGCTCCATCGCTACCTCGACCGGGGGATCCGGGTGACGGTGAACACGGACAACCGGCTCATGTCCCAGACCTCGTCTACCAACGAGCTCGCGCGGGTCGTCGAGGCGTTCGGGCTCGGATCGGACGAGGTGCAGGCGATCCTGCTTTCCAGCACCGAGGCGGCGTTCGCGTCGGAGCCCGTTCGCCAGGAGCTGGTGGCCCAGGTACGTGCCGCGCTGTGATCGGCGCGAACCTCCAGCTATAACAGCAGGGTGGCGATGCCGAAGTAGAACAGGACGGTCCAGATATCGCTCACGGCCAGGACGAGCGGGCCCGCGGCGATCTTGGGATCGAGCTTGAAAGCGTGGAGCAGGGTAGGGATGCTCAACCCAAAGGTGCTCGCCGCGGTGATGCTGAACACCAGGCTCAACCCGATGGCCACCGCAGGCACGCGCTCCCCTAGCCACCCCCACACCACCGCCCCGACGATGAGCCCACAGACCGCGCCGAGGAGGAGCGCCGTGCCCGCCTCGCGCCGCACGGCGGTCACGTACCAGCGCCACGACGGCCGTTTCGCACGCAGGGCAAGGATCGTCACCGCCGCGGACTGCATGCTCACGCTCTCCCCCAACCCCAACGCCAATGTGAGGAAGAACGCGAGGAGCAGGCTCTTCTCCAACGTAACCTCGAACACGCTGATCAAGAGAGCGCACAAGACGCCGCTCGCGAGGGTGGCCACCAACCACGGGAACCTGACCCGAAGGGCCTTCGCCGGTGAGGCGAGCCGCGCCTGGGCCACGTGGAGGCCCACGGTCTCGAACACCGCGTCGGTATCGCCAGGATCCATTGGCTCGTTCAACAGGGCGTTCACGTCTACCAGTCCCAGCAGGTGCCCCCCTTCGTCCACCACAGGCAAGGCGAGGAGCTTGTGCTGGAGCATCATCTCGTAGGCCTGGAGCACCGTCGCGCCCTTGGGCACGGTCCGCACCGGGCGGACGACGAGATCGGCCAACCTGCGGTCGAGGGGCGCGGTGAGTAGGCGGCGGGTGGGGACCACGCCCACCAGCGTGCCCGCTTCATCTACCACGTAGAAGTAGAATGGGCGATCGCCAATACCGTGGGCGCGGACGCTCTCCAGTGCCTCCCCAACCGTGGAGTCGAGGCGCAGCAGCGGCGCATCTTGGCGGATCACCGCCATCACCGGGCGTCGGAGGTGGCTGTCCTCCCGCGCGCGCAGCGGGAGCCACGCCAGCCACGACGGCGCTCTGTGTTGCTTCTGCTTCTTCATGATCCACCTCCCGAGGACCCGCGGACGGTTGTCGCTCTGAACAGAGGATCACGGACGAGCGGGATTTTCGCAACGTGAGCGTACCCGAACTCGTCTACAAGGCCGCGTCAGGCCAGCTCGTGGAGCCTTCAGCCACATGGAGCGGGATCCCCGCGGAACTCGCAGAGCCTTCTTGTCTACCTCTTGTCCAAGGGGATCCCGTGGTACGCGGCCTCGCACGGCGGACTGGCGGTGTAGCACAGGCGACGGCTGTCGAGGTCCATGAGCACGGACAGGCGCGTCTTGTAGTTGAGGTCAGGCGGGAACAGCGAGCTCTCGTGCCGGCACACGGAGTCGGGGTGACCCGCATGGTCCCGCAATGCATCCTGAACGTTGTCTGTGGAGAGTGGGCTTTGCCGAACCGCAGAAAAGAGGCGTTCGGTCAGCCGACTCTGGCGGAGGTCGGTTGAGCGGCGTTCCTCGGCGAGGAGTTCCCGCACCCCCAGCTGCTCGGGGTGGAGGAAGTGGTTCGCGTGGACGAGGATCCCATCGATGGGATCTACGTGGGCTGTGCCGCTCGGCGCCCGTTCCAGAGACACCGCTGTCCCGCTCTTTGCATCCCCGAGCAGGAAGTTCGCCGAGCAGGGGGCCCTGCCGGCTTCCACGATCGCGACCGCCTCATCTAGATCAGGGGAGCAAAGGATTCTCCACGTTCGCACGTGGAACGGGACCCCTTCGCCGTCCCCTCGATCGAGGTGGGAGAGGAGGCCGTTCACGGCAAGGCCAACCCCAGCCGAGTTGAGGCCGATCTTCCCTCCGGCGATCCCGGCCTCGGTGAACGCGAGCACGGCCAGATCACCCCACATGACCCTCAGCCACAGACCCTCCACCTCGGGAAACCAGTCCCAATTCTCTCCGAGAAGAAGATGCCCTTCTTCTGTGCGTTCTGGCAAGATGGCGAACGAGGTGCACGCCGTGGCGATCCGCTGAGAAGCGAATCCCCCGTAGAACAGCTCGTAACGGGCATTGAGCGCGGCGATGTTGAGGAGGGGGAATCCAGATCCGTCCGCAATCCCTTCGACCATGGCTGCGTACGGGGGATCGAGGTCCACCACCCGATCGAACCACAGCTTGGCTCGGCGAAGGACCTCCTCTCGCTCCAGCCCGATTTCGTTCCGATATCGGCGGGTATAGAGGGAGAGGTTCTTCGCGATGCGGGCCTTCGCCCCCTGACCGTGGGTGTATCCGATTCTGTAAGGATCCCCGCACAGATCCAGGACGGGGAGGGATCCGTTCACGATGTGACCTTCTTGTCCCTGCCTTCCATCTACCTCAACTACCGTTCGAGGGAGAGAGCGGGCATCAGCACGAGGATCACCCGCGTCGTCCGGGTGAGGGGCGTCGAGGTGTGGGGCATGCCGGGCTGGATGTGGATGACCTGATGCGGGCCGAACACCTCCTCCTCTCCATCGATCCGCATGCGGACCTCGCCTGAGAGGACGATGGCCCACACGCGGCTCTCATCGTGCACGATCTCAGGGGTGGGGGTCTTCTTCGCATCGCGGGCCCAATGGTCGAACACCTGAACCTGGTTGTCAGGGCTGCGGTACAGCTCGCGTCCCTCCCAGCTCCCGATCGTCAAGGTCTGGCGCGCTGTGTTGTGAGCCACTGCCTCGACGGCCCTCTTCTGGGCGTCCTTGAGGGCCTTGTTTGCTGCTGCCATGGCCTCGTCGTAGTCCTTGTGGGTGATCTTCCCGGTTTCCACGAGCTTCTCGACGATCAGCTCTTCCTTGTTGGGGATGGACAGGGCGGCGCGGAGGGCGGAGTTCCCGATCTCCTTGACCGTGACCCCGATCTTCTTCTTGCGGGCCTTGAGGGCCTTGTGAACGTCGCTATCTAGTACAAGATGCTGAATCTTCATCGACCTCCTCCTTTTGTCCTCCGGGTCCTGGGCTTCTTCGCCTTGGGTGTTCCGAGTGCGTCGCGTGCGCTTTGCTCGGGAGGGGCCATCAACGTCAGCATGACGGTGTTTCGAGTTAGGGGAGCCGAGTTGTGGGGAACTTCGGGAGGGATATGGACTGCTTCACTCGCTCCGAGGATGCGTTCTTCCTTTCCAATTCGGCAGAGGACCTTTCCCTGAACCACGAGCGTCCAAGAGTGAGCCTCGCTGTGCTGATGCATGGAGCTTGGCGTCTTCTTCCCATCGCGTGCGCGATGGACGAACATGTGGAACACGCCATCGGAACTGAGGTGAATCATCCTCCCTTGCCAGCTGCCTATGGTCATCAGTGACCCATCGGGGGGAGGAGTGACCTCTTCGCCGGTCGTTGTGTACGCGGACTTGAGGGTTCGGTTCGCTGCAGCTACGGCCTGATCGTAGTCCTTGCGGGTGATCTTCCCTGTTTCCACAAGCTTCTCCACGATCAGTTCCTGCCTTGTGGGGACGAGCAGGGCGGCGCGGAGGGCGGAGTTCCCGATCTCTTTCACCGTGACTCCGACCTTCTTCTTGCGGGCCTTGAGGGCCTTGTGAACGTCGTTATCCAATACCAGATGCTGAATCTTCATGATGCTCTCCTACACGCCGTTCTTCGAGCGACGACGGCGCGGTGTTGTCTTGCCCCGTGGATCAGAACACTCCCCGGGGTCAAAACGCTCAGGAGGGGAGACGATCCCCACCACCCACGCGTTCTGGGTGAGCGGCACGGAGCAGTGTGCCACCCCAGGGGGATAGTACGTCCAGTCGTGGACGTCAAGGATTCGTTCCTCTGTTTCAGTCCGCGCGAGGACTTTCCCGCGGACGACGACTGCCCAGACATGGCTCTCTACGTGGTAGTGCATCGGGGGCGAGACTTTCTTTCCATCCCGTGCACGGTGCTCGTAAACGCCGAACGAGTCGTCCTCGCTGCGGAAGACCTCGCTGACGGCCCAGCTTCCGACGGCTACAGTTTTGGAACCGGGCGTGGGACGAAACGCTTCGATGGCCTTGCGCTGGGCCGCCCGGACGTGCGCTTCCGCAGTGGATACAGCTTGGGCGTAGTCGTCACGGGTTACCTTCCCCGTCTCCACGAGCTTCTCGATGATCAGCTCTTCCTTGGTAGGGATGGACAAGGCGGCACGGAGGGCGGAGTTCCCGATCTCCTTGACTGTGACTCCAACCTTCTTCTTGCGGGCCTTGAGGGCCTTGTGGACATCATCATCCAGTACAAGATGCTGGATCTTCACATATTCTCCTTAAAGTTCGTCACGATGGTTAATGACTGTACAAGGGTAGGCTCAGTTGTGCAAGGTGCGGACAAGGGGCTCACCCGTCGGTGTGGTGAACGAATCGGTACACCGCACGGCGGCTCATGCCAAGGCGATCCGCCGTTTCCTGAAGGGCTTCCTTGGGGGGGAGGCCGGCGGAGAGGATCTGGGCGTACACCGTGCGTGCGGCCTCAGCAGAGGACGTCATCGGCGCCGCGCCCCCGGAAGAGCCGACCACTACAACCAGTTCCCCCTTGACCTCGGACCGCGATGCAAGGACACGCTGCACCTCTTCAGCCGACCCGCGGATGAACTCCTCGTGGAGTTTCGTCAGCTCCCGGGCCATGACCACGGGGCGAGAACCCCACATCGCAGCCAGCTGTTCCAGTGTGGCCTGGATTCGGTGGGGCGATTCGTAGAACACAACCGTGCAGTCCACGGCATCCAGCGTCGCGAGGGCTCTCTGACGCGGACCAGACTGGCGGGGAAGATGGCCGAGGAATAGGAACCGGTCCATGGGGAGCCCCGAGGCGACGAGAGCGGCAAGCAGGGCGCTCGGCCCGGGGACGGGAACGACGGGAATCCCTTCGGCCACGCACGCCCGCACCAGGGGGTAGCCGGGATCGGACAGGAGAGGCGTCCCGGCGTCCGACACGAGGGCCACCGCCTGCCCAGCGCGAAGA
Source organism: Thermotoga sp. (assembly GCA_020724765.1). Classification (GTDB taxonomy): domain Bacteria; phylum Bipolaricaulota; class Bipolaricaulia; order Bipolaricaulales; family Bipolaricaulaceae; genus Bipolaricaulis. The sequence continues at coordinate 7,668 of DYGJ01000002.1, forward strand.
AGGGAGATCACCTCTGGGGTGCGTTCTTCCTCGGCTCCCTGGAACAGGCTGGGGGCGAACCGGGTATGGATGCCGTGGTGGGAGAGGAGCTTCCGCGTGCGCCGCGTGTCTTCGCCCACGATCAGGTCGGCCTCCCGAAGGACGCGCAGCGCCCGCAGGGTGACGTCCTCCAGGTTCCCGATGGGAGTCGCGCACACGTAGAGCGTCCCAGCCATGCCGTGATTATCCCACCTCTGGGCCCCCACGGTGCGCGCTGCGTTCTCTGCAGCGAGATCCAGTTCTGTCCTCCGTTGCGGGGTGGTTTCACCGTCGTTGATCCGGGAATGGGGTCGCGGCTTGCAGCCCTGGGAGGGACGGGCTAACGTTCGCTAGTGGACGAGCATCTGCGCGATCTGCGGGATCGGGTCGAGCGCCTGGGACAAAGCCTGGATGTGGACGCACTCCGGAAGCAGATGCAGGCGATCGAGGGAGAGATGGCCCAGCCCGGGTTCTGGGAAGATCGGGCCATCGCCCAGGGGAAGGTGCGCGAACTGGAAACAGCGAAGGGGCGGCTCGGCGAGTACACCCGTCTGACGGCGGCCATGGACGAGATCGAGGTCCTGTTTCAACTTGCCTACGAAGAGGATGATGAGGAGACGCGGGCCGAGGCCGAAGCCGCGCTGGCCAAGCTCGACGAAGGCTTCGAGCGAGCGCGGGTCCAGTTCCTTCTTTCCGGACCCTACGACAACAGCGACTGTTTTCTATCCCTCAACGCCGGGGCCGGTGGCACGGATTCGCAGGATTGGACGGAGATGCTTCTCCGCATGTACACGCGGTTCTGCGAGCAGGCGGGGTTCGCGGTGCGGCTCGTCGACGAGTCGCCGGGCGAAGAGGCCGGCCTCAAGTCGGCGACCCTCGAGGTGAAGGGGCGCAACGCGTTCGGCTTCCTCAGGGGGGAAACCGGAGTGCACCGGTTGGTGCGGATCTCTCCGTTCGATTCGGCTGCCCGCCGCCACACCTCGTTTGCCTCGGTCACGGCCACGCCGATCGTCCCCGAAGACGATCTCGTGATCTCCGAGGATGACCTCAGATTGGATTCGTTCCGTGCCGGAGGTCCGGGCGGGCAGCACATGCAGAAAAACGAGACCGCGGTCCGCATCACGCACCTCCCCACAGGGACCGTGGTCGGCTGTCAGAGCGAGCGTTCTCAAATGCAGAACAAGCTCACCGCGATGCGGATGCTGCGCGCCAAGCTGCGTGCCCTGATGGATCAGGAGCACGCGCGGAAGCTCGACGATCTACGCGGAGAGCTTGCCGACATCGAGTGGGGGCACCAGATCCGATCCTACGTGCTGCAGCCGTATCAGCTGGTGAAGGACCACCGCACCGAGGTAGAGGTGGGGAACGTCCAGGCGGTGCTCGACGGGGAGCTGTGGCCGTTCATCTGGGCGTGGCTGGAAACTGCGGAGAAAGCACGATCCTAGAAACCGAGGAAGGCGAGGATTCCAGCGAGGATCCCGGAGGCGATTTTCTCTTGGTAAGCGGGGTCCAGAAGTTTCGTTCGCTCAGCAGGACAGGAGAGATACCCGACCTCCACCAAGGCGGTGGGAAGGGAGGTGTGGCGAAGGTAGAGGGTCTGGCGCCGAACCCCGCGGTCTGCCGCTCCCGTGGCTGCAACGAGCGCACGCTGCACCTCCCGCGCCAGGCGGAGGCTCTCCGCTCCCGCATTGGAATCGACCCATGTCTCCACACCACAGATCCTTGAGTCGCTGTAGTAGTTGGCGTGGATGGAGACGTACAGGCGCGCTCCCACCGCCTCCGCAAGTGCCAGTCGTTCGAGAAGCGAGGGGTACGTATCTGTAGTTCGGGTGAGAATCACTTGGATGTTGGTGAGGGACTCGGCCTTGCTCTGGATACGCAAGGAGAGAGATAGGTTCACGTCCTTCTCTTGAACCCCCGCCACGATTGCCCCCGGGTCGTGTGCGCCGTGGCCTGCATCGATGACCACCACCGCCGCGACGGGCACGCGAGGGGTCTCGGGCAGCATCGCCAAGATCCCCACGGTGAGGACCAAGACAAGACTGAACAGCAGAACCACAACGACTGCCTTGGGCACGCGATGGAGGATACGAGAGAGAGAGGAGGAGGGCGAGGCGCTATGTCCTTTCTCCGCGTTCTCTGCGGGCAGGGTTGACATGCGCGGGGGTTCGATTATCCTTGCGTACGAAAATGAGTATCGATTCATACCTACCTCTCGCCTCTCTCCTGGCTTCACAAGAAGGTAGGCTTGTGGCGATCAATGGAGGCCACGGGGTGTTGCTGCGTCTCCGCCGCCTCGGCCTCCGGCCCGGAGCCCAGGTGCGCGCCGTGGCCACGGGGAGGTGGGGAGGTCCGGTCCTCGTCGAAGTGGACGGCTGTCGCGTCGCCCTTGGCCGCGGTCTCGCGCGAAGGATCCTTGTCCAGGTGAACGGGGATTCTTCCCGTCCAGATGAGCGCTGACGGACTTCGCGTCGTGCGGCGGGTGGCGCTCGTCGGGCAGCCCAACGCCGGCAAGTCCACCCTGTTCAACGCGATCGTCGGGTACCGGGCGGTGGCGGCGAATTTCCCCGGCACCACGGTGGAGGCGCTACGCGGTCAGGCGAGCATCGGGGGGCTGCGGGCCGAGGTTGTCGACCTGCCGGGCACCTACTCCCTCCTCGGCGGCGATGTCGCGGAGCGGGTGACGCGGGACTTCCTCCTGTCGGGAGAGGCGGATGTCATTGTCCAGGTTGTGGATAGTTCGCTCTTGGGCCGGTCGCTGGAGCTGACGCTGGAAGTCGCGGAACTGGGCCTCCCGATTGTCCTCTGCCTGAACATGATGGACGAGGCGGAGCACAAAGGGATCAGCATTGACCGGGAGAAGCTCGCCGCGCTCCTCGGGGTGCCCGTGGTGCCCACGGTGGCCAGCCGTGGACAGGGGTTGGTGGACCTCCTCGCTGCGATTTCCCAGGCACAACCGGTGCGGCGGCCGCCGTACACCGCCGATGTCGAGCGAGCCCTGTCCCAGATCCGAGAAGCCCAGTCCTCCACCGGGCGATTCGGTGACCACCGTGCCGCCCAGCTTCTCTCCGGCGGAGCGCCGGTGGACCTTGCGCTGAAGGAACCGGTGGAACAGGCGCGCCGCGAGCTGGCCGAGGGCCGGGGAGAGGATCCAGGGGTGATCCTGTCCGACGAGCGACACGCCCAGGCGATGCGGCTGTTCGAAGCCGTGGCCACGGTGGGCAAAGCCCGCGTCGGGTGGCGGGAGAAGGCCGATGACCTCCTCATGCACCCCGTGATCGGCTACCCCCTTCTTGTCCTGGCGCTGATGGGGCTGTTCGGGGCTGTGTTCTGGTCTGGAGATGTGCTGGAGGGACTCCTCTCCCCGCTGCTCGATACCGTATCGGGCCAGATCGGCGTTGCGCTTGGCGCAGGCCCCCTCGCTGCCGTTCTTCTGGGCGCGTGGGACGGCCTGGCGGCGGGGGTCGCCATCGTTCTTCCTTATTTGATTCCGTTCCTGTTCCTCCTCGCGTTGTTCGAGGACGTAGGGTACATGCCGCGTGTGGGGTTCCTCCTCGACGGACTGATGCACCGGATCGGCCTGCACGGGAAGAGCGTGATCCCGTTCCTCCTCGGCTACGGGTGCACCGTGCCGGCGATCCTGTCGACGCGGATCCTCGAGGACGAACGGGACCGGCTGGTCACGGCGGCGCTGGCGGTGATGGTTCCGTGTGCAGGGCGGACGATCGTGGTGATGGGCCTGGTCGGACGGTACGTGGGGCCGTTGGCGGCGCTGCTCCTCTACCTTGGCAACGTCCTCGTCATCGCGCTTGTGGGATGGGTCCTCACACGCCTCGTGCCGGGCGAGGGGCCGGGGCTGATCCTGGAGATCCCCCCCTACCGGCAGCCGCGTCTCCAGAACCTTCTTGGAAAGACGTGGCTTCGGCTCAAAGGGTTCGTGGTCCTGGCATGGCCCCTGCTGGCGGTGTCCAGCGCGCTCCTCGCCTTGGCCGAGGCCCTGGGTTGGGCAGGTGGGCTCAACCTGGGGGTGCGGTTCCTCACTTGGCCGCTCGGGCTTCCGTCGGAGACTGGGGTGCCCCTTGTTTTGGGGATCCTGCGCAAGGAGCTGTCGCTCGTTATGCTCGACGAGGCCTTGGTGGGCGGGGTTGCGGCCCTGACCCAGGCTCAGATGATCGTGTTCACCGTGTTTGTCCTGTTCTACGTTCCGTGTTTGGCCACCGTCGGCGCCCTCGGGCGAGAGCTGGGGTGGCGGCGGACCGGCCTCGTGGTGCTGGCAACGACCGGACTGGGGCTCGTCCTCGCCCTCCTCGCGCGGGCTTTCCTTAGCGCCTGAAGGCCTTTGCAGGCGCGCCCCGGGGAAGACCACGTCCCCCGGGAAGAAGCCGTGGCCCGTTGTCCGTGGTCTGTTCCTCGTGAACCGGTGTAGCGGCGGGCTTCATGCCCGACGGCATTGAGGCAGTTCGCTCGTTGGAGGTTCGGCGGTCTGGCAGGGGACGTTGCTGACAAGCTGCGACGCTACGTCATCTCGGCGACCGCGGCGCCAGGCGAGGATGCGCCGAGGATTGCGTTGTGTGCAGCGGGGCTCCGTGTGCCGAAGGCCCGCGTGCCGCAGGTCCGTGGCCTCGGCTGGGTTCTCAACGGGAGCCAAAGAGGGCGGCACCAAGGCGGATCATCGTCGCCCCCTCCTCCACGGCGACCTCCCAGTCCGCGCTCATCCCCATCGAGAGGACGTCCAGAGGTGGGTCGACGGCTCGCTCGCGGTTCAGCTCCTCCAGAAGGTGGCGCAGGGCGCGGAAGTGCGGGCGGGAGTCGTCGGGTCTCTCTGGGACAGGCGGGACGGCCATCAGACCCCGCACGGACAACTGAGGATAGCGTGTCAGGCTCCGAACGAACGGGAGCACAGCCTCCGGGAGGACTCCCGCCTTGTGCTCCTCCCGCCCGATGTTCACCTCGACGAGCACCGGTAGAGCGGCTGCTTCCAGGGCACGCGCCGCGGCGAGGCTTCGAGCTAGATCGGTCGTGTCCACGGTCTGGACCCAGTCGAACAGGCGGGCCGCCTTCCCCGCTTTGTTCCGCTGGAGGTGGCCGATCATGTGCCAGACTGCTGGTTCAGGGATAAGGAGTCGCTTCCCCTCTGCATCCTGGACGTAGTTCTCCCCGATGTGGCGGATCCCGGCGTAGAGGGCGGCCCGGATCTCGTCCGGGGTCCTCCCTTTCGTGGCCGCAACCACGGTCACCCCACTCGGGACCCGCCGCAGGATGTCTCGGCAGCGCTGGGCAATCGTCTCTGCGGTCATCTCCGAAAGGATACCGCGGGAGCGAAGTTCCTTGCCATACCGGGATCTCCCGCCGTACGATCCGTCCAGCATGCATGAGGCGATTCTGTGGGAGCCGGCGGGCGAAGGACGAGTGCGGTGCGCGCTCTGTGCCCATCGATGCCTCATCCCCCCGGGGGGACGTGGCGTGTGCGGGGTTCGCGAGAACCGTGACGGGACCCTCTACTCCCTCGTGTACGGACGTCTTGTGTCGCAGTCCCTCGACCCGATCGAGAAGAAGCCCCTCTACCACTTCCTCCCCGGTTCCCTTGCCCTTTCGATTGCCGCGGCGGGCTGCAACTTTCGGTGCAACTTCTGCCAGAACCACGTCATCTCCCAGTACCCGCGGGAGCACAGGGGCGGGATCCCCGGAGAGCCGGTCTCAGCGGAGGACGTGGTGCGGGCAGCGAAGGGGACGGGTGCGCCTGCGATCGCCTACACCTACACCGAGCCGACCGTGTTCTTCGAGACCTGCCGAGACGCGGGGAGGCTGGCCTGGGTACGGGGAGTTCGGAACGTCTTCGTCACCAACGGGTACATGACCGGCGAGGCCCTCGACGAGGCACGGGGGTGGCTCGACGCAGCCAACGTTGACCTCAAGGCGTTTTCAGATGAGTTCTACCACCGCTACTGCGGGGGGTCGCTCCAGCCGGTCCTCGACTCGATCAAGCGGATGACCGAGCTGGGGATGTGGATAGAGGTGACGACCCTCGTCATCCCCGGCCGGAACGATTCCGAAAAGGAACTCGGGTGGATTGCGGAGTTTCTAACGGGGGTCTCCCTGGACCTTCCCTGGCACGTGTCGCGGTTCGTCCCCTCGTACCTCGTCCACGACCTTCCTCCCACCCCTGTCTCGGCGCTTCGCCGCGCCCGGGAGATCGGAAGGGAGGCCGGGTTGCGCTACGTGTACCTGGGCAACGTGCCCGGGGAGGGAGAGGACACGGTCTGCCCGTCCTGTGGCCAGGCCGTCATCCGGCGGCAGGGGCTCCGGGTGGTGGAGAACAAGATTACTGACGGTGGTTGCCCGGGATGTGGCAATCCGATCGCCGGGGTGTGGTCCTAGCGGCGGAGGGTGATTCGGCGGCGGTCGTCGCCGGTGTGTTCCAGGGCGACCCAGATCGCCCCAGGCGGGATGAGGTCCGGGATCCGATCCGCCCATTCCACCGCCGTCACCCCTTCCGACGGGGGAAGGAGCTCCAGCAGTCCGACCACGGTCAGTTCGTGGGGCGAGGTGATCCGGTAGGCGTCGAGGTGGTGGAACGGGAGCCTCCCCACGTAGCTGCGGGCGAGGAGGAAGCTTGGCGACAGGATCACGTCCTTCACGAACAGCCCGCGAGCGAGGCCCTTCACGAACGTCGTCTTCCCCGCTCCGAGTTCGCCGACGAGGGCCACCACGTCCCCGTCCGCAACGAGAGAGGCGAGACCGAACCCCACCTCCTCCGTCTCCTCGGGGTCGTGAGAGATGACGATCCGTTCCATCTAGGTTCGGAGCCGTGCGTTCAGACCGAGGCACAGGAGAACGAGCATCTTCTGTACTGCGCTCTCGATCTCCTCCGAGGAGAGGGTTCGCTCTGGATCGCGGAAGACAACCTCGTAGGTCAGGCTGACCTCGCCTGCAGGTACACCCTCGCCCCGGTACAGATCGTAGAGGAACACACTCTCCACCAGCGGCATCTCAAGGATTCTCGCGCGCACGCCTCCCTCCGGAACCCCCTCCGGGACGAGGAGAGATAGGTCGCGCTTCAAGGCCGGGGAGCGGGGGATCGGGCGGTGCTCGGGGGGGAGCGACGCCGCGCGGAGGGGCGCCAGCGCCAGCTCCAGGGCGAGGACCCGTCGCTCTCCGGGGAGATCCGCGGTGAGGGAGGGCGAGAGCTCTCCTATCCACCCGATCAGGTGGGGTGATGCGTGATGGGTGACGGGTGACGGGGTCGTGGCCGACGGATCACGGTCCGCGGGAGACGGTCCACGGGAGAGGTAGACCCCGGCGCGGCGGTGGGGGTGGAGCCGGGGATCTTCGATCGCCCCTAGCTCAACGCTTTCGACCAGCAGGGCAGCGAGAAGGGCGTCCAGAATCCCCTTCAAGTCCGAAGGACCGTACTCCCCCTTTCCGGACAGGGGGAACGGGGGACGACCGGAAAGGGCGATCGCGACGCGGTCCTCCTCCGCCAGGGCTCCATCGCGGCGCAGAAACACCCGGCCGACCTCGAACAGAGCCACGCCGGGCGCCTGGGCCTCGAGGTTCCCCTTGATCGTGGAGAGGAGCCCGGACAGCAGGCGCGGCCGCAGCCCATCCCACCCCTGGGCGAGCGGGTTCCGCAGCCGAACTTCAGCCTCGTCCCCAGGCACGGGCCCTGGGTTGTAGGCCTCGAGGAGCCCGAGCGAGGCGAGGATCTCCCGTACCCGGTCTGCAAATGCCTCCGCCGGGTCCTTGATCCCGATCCGCGGTTCGATCCGAGGGGGAAGCGAGGGGATCCGGTCGTACCCGTACAGGCGGGCGATCTCCTCGACGAGGTCGATCTCCCGCGTCAGGTCCTGCCGGAACGGTGGAACCACAACGTTCCACGCTGTGTCCAGGTCACGGAGCTGGAGCCCGAGCCGGGACAACCCATCTTGGACCTCGGTGGGGGCCACCTCTACCCCCAGCACGTCCCGGATCTTCTCCCGCCTCAGCACGACGGTACGGGGCTTTGCGGGCTTCGGGTACGCGTCCACGGCCCCGCGGGCGATCTGAACCGGTGCGTGGCGAGCAAGAACAGCACAACAGCGGCGCGAGGCGAGGTCGGCCATTTCGGGGGACAGGTCCCGCTCGAACCGCAGGCTCGCCTCGGTCCGGACCCCGACTGCCCGTGCCGAGCGCCGCACGCGGACCGGCGAGAACGCCGCGGCCTCGAGAAGCACGTCCCGGGTGTGCGGGCCGACCTCGGTCTCCGCCCCGCCCATGACGCCGGCTACGGCCACCGGTTGGCGCGCGTCGGCGATCGCGAGCACCTCAGGGGAGAGATCGCGGTCCACGCCGTCCAGGGTTCGAATGCGCTCCCCGTGCCTCGCGCGGCGGACGACGATCCGGCCGTCGGCGAGTCTCCCATGGTCGAACGCGTGGAGGGGGTGCCCCAGTTCGAGGAGGACGTAGTTTGTGACGTCTACAGGCAAGGACAGGGGCCGCATCCCGCACTTCAGGAGGCGCGCTTCGATCGGCAGCGGCGATGCACGGCCGTCCACACCGCGGATGAGCCGGGCGATGTACCGGGGACAGTCGGCCGGATCTTCGATCTCGACCGAAGTCAGGGTTGCTGCCGCAGGATCGCTCTCCCGGAACGACAGATTGGGCTCGTGAAAAGCTGTTCCGTACAGGGCGGAGATCTCGCGGGCGATGCCGACGATGCCGAGGAGGTCTGGCCGGTTGGAGGTGATCTTGAGGAACAGTACGGTGTCCGGGAACCCGACGAGCGAAGCGAGGTCGGTCCCCACCGAGAGGCTGTCGGGGAGGTTCCAGATCCCAGCCGATTTCGCCTCCAGGCCCAGCTCCTGGCGGGAGAGGATCATCCCCGCGCTCTTCACACCGCGGAGAGTGGCCACGGAGATCGTCCTCCCCGGGAGTCGGGCCCCGGGAAGGGCGAGCGGGACCAGGCCTCCAGCGACCACGTTCTGTGCCCCGCAGACCACGGTGTTCGTTCCTGAACCCGTCTCGACCTGGCACACGGACAGAGCATCCGCTTTGGGATGAGGCTCGACCTCTTTCACACGGGCCACCACCACAGCCTCGGCCACCAGGCCCTCGGTCCGCTCGACCTCCAAGCCAGCCAGGGTCAGGCGCTCGCCGAGCACCTCGACCGGGACCTCGGGGAGGTCCACGTACTCGGAAAGCCAATTCAGAGATGCCCGCACCGCTCCTCACTCTCCTCTACAAGCCGAGGATGCCGAAGTAGAGAACACCTTCACCCGCAGGGTTCACGGGCCATCCCATCCCCACCACCGCTGTGAACCCGATGAGCCCGCCCAGCGCTTCCACCTGCACCATCGCCTCGACACCGACCTCGATATAGGTCGGGATTATCTTCTCTTGCTCCCTCTCTTTCCACAATCGGGCCCACGAGGCGTAGATACGGGGTCGAACCTCGGTTACGAGGGCGGCTCCCCCTACAGAGTAGTCCGGGCGGAGCGGTGGGAGCCAAATCCCGAGGGAGAACACGAGCTTCCGTTCGTCCCGGGGGAAGCTCTGCTGCGGCATCGTCCGGAACTCGGTGAGTGTGGGGAGAAGACTTGGCGGCAGCGTATCGCTCGCTGCGCCGAACTGGCCGGTGAGGCTGAGGTAAGCGTGGGGGAACAGGCTGATGAGGTGGGTATGTCCCAGTTCCCCGCGCCACCCCACCTCTGGGAGCCAGAGGAGAGAAAGGCCCCCGCTGTGGGCGCGGGCGAGGCGCTCGCCCCACCCGAGGTCCGCTCCGAGCGCCCACGCTGGTCGGCGACTTACGGTGAACGTGAGGTCGCCCACCGGTTCCCAGTACGTTCCCGGAGATCCGAGGGTCGGCGTGGCCCACAGGTAACGGGTGAGGGAAAAGGCACCGACGAGGGTCCCTCGCAACGCAGCCCATCCCGAGACCTCCCACTCCCGGCCGTAGCGGACCCAGCCCGTGACTGCCCTTGCTTCGGGGTAGATGCCCCATCCGAACCGGTCGAGGTAGCTGACCGTGAACCCCTCGGAGCCAACGTCGAGTTGTACAAGGTACGCGTCGAGCGGGCGATCGTCTCGATTCAGGGTCACCACGAACTTCCGCGGCCAGGTGTTGTTCAGCCGATCCGTATCCAGGATGTGGTGGTTCGGGTCCACCACGGCCTGGCGTACCACGAATGGCGTGCGAAACACGATCGTGGCATGGGTTTCCGCGGCATCCCACACCTGGGATGCCGTCTCTCCGTTCGGGCCGCGCACCTCGATCGTCACAGGCATGAATCCGGTCCCGGCCCGCGTGACGTGGACAGTAGTTACGTGCTCAACGTTGTGGGTCGCCCGCGTCAGGTTCACCACGGCGTAGTCGGCCCACGCCTCTCCGTACACCCACCGGGAGAAGAACATACCCCAATCACTCCCCGTGGCTTGCTCGAGGAGCACCTGGAGGTCGGCAACGGCAAACACCTCGGCACGCCAACGGGCGTACGCTTGGCGCAGGACATCGTCGAACACGTCTTCTCCTGCCAGGTGCGCTGCCGCGCGGAGGACGAGATACCCCTTGTCGTACAGACGAACTCCCGACGCTTGCTCGTACTGCACCTCAACTGAGGGCTTGACCACCGCCTCATCGAACCCGGCGAACGCCGTCCGGAGGTAGGGGAGTTCGGCCAGGTGCTGGCGGAGGTTGAAGAATCCTATCAGGACGTCGGCCATCTCCTCACCGAGTCCCCTGTTCTCGAACCGGAACACGTTCCCCCCGTCAGCGCCGTACGTGTCTTCGTACCAGCGGATGGAGAGGTACTGAGCCATCCCCTCGGACAACCAGTTCTCCGCGTCGAGGTCCACTCCGATCCCGATTCCCCACCACAGGTGGGCGAGTTCATGGGCGAGAATGTACCGTTCAAAGCGTGAGAGGATCCCACCTGCGGTGAGATCGAGCCGGCGGAACAACCACCGCGGCATGTACACCACGCCGTCGGCGGCCATCGCTACCCCCACTTCGTTCGGATGCTCAACGAGAAGGATCCGTCGTTCGGGATACGGCCCGTACCGTTCGCTGTAGTAGGCGAGGATTTCTGGGATATAGGTTGCCAGGGCGCGGAGCTTGTCCTCGTGCCCCCCCAAGGCCACGACCTCGACCGTCGTATCCGCGAACGCGAGCGACACCCGGCACAAAGCTTCGACAGGAGCGAGGAACAACGCTGCCGACCGCACGGGCTCCTCAAACCGAGCGTTGAACACGGCGGTGTCTCCGTGGGCCGTGTGGACGACCTCTCCGGGCAGAGCGGCATCCCACCCCGAGGGAACGGTGAGGGTGATCTCGTACTCCTGGGCGGAGAGGAAGAGCGGCCACCGTCCGTCCTCTGGAGGGGAGAACGGCAACGGATGCCAACCAAATCGCCACGTGTACACGTCGCCGAGTCGTCCCGGCTCGCCGGCCCAAATGTGGGGAAACCGCGTCTGATATTCAATCACAATCTCCCCCACTCCTTCGGGGAGGTAGACCCGGAGCAGCACGTCGTCGAGGGAGTAAGTCTGTACCGTGGGAGGGGCTGGGAGCAATTCGAATGCCAATTCTTCCTCGCCGACGGGAGTGGACCACGCGACGCGCTCGATCTTCGTCCAGGCCGGGTCGAACCCGACGACATAGTTCGCGTCTCGCACCAACGGGGATACATGCGGGTTGGGTTCCCGTCCTAGGTTTCCGAGGAGGGCGAACCACGCTTCGCCCGATGCGCCATCGAATCCCATCCGCATCGTCCCCGCGACGACATGGGTGTCGGGGCGGAAGGTGGCCTCGATCTGGACCGGGGCGGCGAAACCGCTCGCGGCGAGGGTCAGTACACAACAGCAAATCAGGGTGCGCACGAGTTCTCCTTCTAGGTTAATTCTTGCTCAGGCTGCGGCTCTGGATGGAGCGTGAGGCGAACCGCGGTGATCTCGCGGGCGCTTGCTCGCTCGACCGAGATCTCAGCTCTGCCAATTCGGATCTTGGTTCCAGTTTCGGGGATGTCCCCGAGCTGCTCCAAGACGAGCCCGGCGATCGTCACCGCGTCGTCCTCGGGAAGGTCCAGTCCGAACGTGTGATTCAGGGTCCGCACCTCGACATCGCCGCCGATGATCGCCTCGGTTGGGGAGATCCGACGGATGAGGGGTCGCGGCCGGCGTCGGTCGTACTCGTCCTCAATCTCCCCCACGATCTCCTCGAGGATGTCCTCCAGGGTGACGATCCCCTCCACGCCGCCGTACTCGTCCACGACGACCGCCATGTGTGACCGCTCCTGCTGGAACTCCCGCAGCAGGGCGCTGATTGGCTTCGTGGTTGGGGCGTAGGGTACGGGGCGGAGCAGGGCTGCCAGTGAGACGTCGGTCTGCCCCTGGCCGAAGTGAGGAAGAAGGTCCTTGGCGTGGAGGAGGCCGATCACGTTGTCCTGGGTGTCCTTGTACACGGGGTAGCGCGAGTGGCCGTCGGACACGACGAACTTCACCACTTCCGTGAGGGGGGTCTCCACCTCGATCGTCTTCATGTCGGTGCGGGAGACCATGATGTCCTCGGCCGTGATCTCGTCCAGGGCGAGGATCCGTCGGACCATGCTCGCGTGCTCTTCCGACAGGGCCCCTCGCTCCTCGCCCATCTCGATGACGGACACGAGCTGATCCCTCGACAGGGGCGTCTTCTCCCGGCTGAAGAACTCCACCCCGAACGGTCGAACAAGCAGAGCACCTGCGGCACGGAAGAACCGCACCCCGAGGCGGCTGAACCGGGTGAGCCTCCACACGGGGACGACCACCGCCATCGTCACGGCTTCGGACCGGTTGCGGGCGAGGTTCTTGGGCGTGATCTCGCCGATGAGGAGGAGGAACGTGGTCAGGACAAGGGTGGTGATGAGACCGGTTATGTACGGAGGTAGGGTCGAAGGGAGGAGGCGCAGGAAGAGAAGCGTCGCCATGCTCGACGCGCCCACGTTGACGAGGTTGTTGTAGAGGACGATGCAGGTGAGGAAGTCGTTCGGGTCGCGCAGCAGCTGTTCGAGCGCCTTCGTCTTCTGCTTCGACGGCGTGCGCCGGATGAGATGGAACAACCGCAGCTCGGAAATCGAGGACAACGCGGTCTCAGAAGCAGAGAAAAAGGATGACAGAACAAGGAGAAGAAACAGGATGATACTTTGCGACTCCGTGGTCACCTCTTCATCACCTCGGTGGGTATTATAGTCCAGGTTGACTGGAACTCCGTTTGCTGTTCTGGACGGGATCGTTGCCGGCCACCTCCCTGGGCCGTAGACTACCCAACCGTGTTTGAGTCGTTGACCGAGCGGCTGTCCCAGGCCTTCCGCAAGCTGCGTGCTCCGGGGAGGCTTACCCCGGCGGACGTGCAGGCCGGGCTGCGCGAGATCCGACAGGCTCTCCTTGCCGCTGACGTTCACTACGGGGTAGTGCGGGATCTCCTGGCGCGGGTCGAGGAGCGTGCGGTGGGCGAGAAGGTCGTGGAGTCCCTCGCTCCGGCGGAACAGCTCCTGGCGATCGTACGGGGGGAGATGAAGGCGGCGATGGGAGGGGAGGCGACCAAGCTCCGCCTCTCTGGTCGTCCGGCGGTCGTCCTTCTCCTCGGCCCTGCGGGATCAGGCAAGACCACCACGGCCGGGAAGCTCGCTCGGCACCTCGCGCGCAAGGGTAGGAAGCCCCTCCTGGTGTGCGCAGACCCGCAACGTCCCGCGGCCGCGGAGCAGCTGGAGACCCTTGCCACCCGGCTTGGCGTCCCGTTTGCGTCGGCAGTGGACGATCCAGCGGAGGATGTGGCTCGGTCAGAGGAGCGAGCGCGGCGGGAACTGCTGGATGTCGTGATCGTGGACACGCCGGGAGCCCCACCGGGCGTGGCCCCGCCCGCGTTCGTGGGCGAACTCGTGGACTCGCTCGGTCCGAGCGACACCCTCCTCATCCTCGATGCGATGGTGGGGCAAGAGGCAGTACGGATGGGTGAGGCGTTCAGCTTGCTGGGGGTCACCGGGCTCGTCCTCACCAAGCTCGATGGGGACGCCCGCGGCGGGGCGGCCCTTTCTCTTCCAACTCGGCTTGGCAAGCCAGTTCTGTTCGTGGGGATGGGGGAGAAGCCGGAGGACCTCGATCCGTTCGACCCCGGTCGGATGGCGGACCGGATCCTCGGGTTCGGCGATCTCGCTGGGCTGGCAGAGAAGCTAGCCGAGGTGGGAGGAGAAGAAGTCGCGGCCACGGTGGCCCGGGTGAAGGAGGGGACGTTCACCCTCGAGGACTTCCTCACCCAGTTCGAGGCGATGAGCCGCGCCGGCCCGCTCGACCAGCTCCTCGCCAAGATCCCGGGTTTGGGGAAGGTCGCCCAAGACGAGGAGATCGAGTCGGAGGTTAAGCAGACACGGGCCATCATCCAATCGATGACAGTTGAGGAGCGGCGCGACCCCCATATAATCGGGGCCAGCCGCAAGCGGCGCATCGCCCGCGGGTCGGGAACCACTGTTCAGGCAGTGAACCAGCTTCTGTCCCACTACGAGCAGGCGCGACGCCTTGTGCGCGGGTTCGGAAAGCGGCGGATGCCCCCAGGGTGGGGCGGACCCGCTCCAGTGACGAGGTGATGGGATGGTCAAGATCAGGCTCATGCGGGTGGGCAAGCGAAAGCAGCCCAGCTACCGGATTGTGGTGATGGAGGGGACGGACAAGCAAGGCGGACGAGCGGTGGCCGCGATCGGCCACTACAACCCCCTTGCCGAGCCCGCGGAGTTCACCGTGGACGCAGAGGCTGCTCTGTCCTGGCTCCGCCAGGGGGCCCAGCCTTCTCATGCCGCACGACGGCTGCTTGCCAAGAGCGGTGTTCTCAAAGCGCTGGACGGAATACGATCTGGGCGCGCGGCCGGAACGGACGAAGGAGATGCTGGCTGACCTCGCGCGGTACCTCCTCCGCGCGGTGACCTCGCGGCCGGGCGAGGTGCACGTGGAGCACATCCAATCCGGCCAAGTGGACTTCCTCTTTCTCAGGGTTTCGGGCTCTGACGGAGGGCTTGCTGCCCGTGATCGCGACGCGCTGGCCACTGTGGTTGAGACGATCGGGACGCGGACGGGCCGGACCGTGATTGTGGACTGGAAATGAGGTTCGACGTCGTCACCCTCCATCCGGAGATGCTTGTCCCCTTCTCCTCCGAGGGGATCCTCCGGGGAGCACAGGACAAGGACCTTATCGCGATCCATCTCCACGATCTGCGGCTCTTCTCTTCAGATGGAGCAGGTCTTGTAGACGACCGGCCCTTTGGCGGTGGGGCGGGGATGGTGATGAGGCCCGAGCCGTTCATGCAGTGTCTTGATCTGATCAGGCGAGAGAGCGGGCGACGACCGTACACCGTGCTCCTCTCTGCCCAAGGAGTGCTGTTCACCCAGGAGATCGCCAAGAACCTCGCGCAGACCGGGGCGTTGACGCTCCTCTGTGGCCGGTACGAAGGGGTGGACGAGCGGGTGGCCGCCCGGTGCGACCTCGAGCTCTCGATCGGCGACTTCGTCCTCGCGGGGGGCGAGCTTGCCGCGGCGGTGGTTGTAGAAACGGTGGCGCGGATGGTGCCCGGCGTGGTGGGCCGGCACGAGTCCGCGGCCACCGATTCGTTCTACTCTGGGCCGTGCCTCGGGTATCCCCAGTACACCCGGCCCCGGGAGTTCCAAGGGATGGAGGTGCCGGACGTCCTCCTCTCCGGCGACCACGACAAGATCCGCCATTGGCGCGAGAAGGAAGCGTGGCGCAAGACCCTCCGCAACCGACCTGATCTTGTGGGGCTGAATCTTGGTCCACCCGCATCTTCTCGATCGCCGAGTCACGTCTGATGAGGGGACCTTGATCTAACAACCTCAGGGAGGCTGAACGGCTCCCTACATCTGGGTGTTCTCCCGGGCGAGCCACGCCTGGAGGATAAGAACGGCGGCGAGGGCGTCTTCGCGTTTCTTTCGGGCTCGACGGGTCAGACCTCCCTCGACCATCGCCCGATCGGCCTCCACCGAGGTCAGGCGCTCATCCAGGTAATGAAGAGGGAGCTGCGCCTCAGAGGCGATGGCTTTCGCCAGCGCCCGGGTCTTCCGCGCCTGTTGCCCTTCCGTACCGTCCATGTTCAGGGGCAGGCCTGCAACGATGGCCACCGCCCCCAGTTGCCGAGCGAGCTGGGCAAGCTGGGCGACGTCTTCAGGAGCAGACCTTCGGGTGTGGACCCCGTGGGGGGTAGCGATCGTCCCCGTCTCGTCGGAGACGGCGACCCCGACCCGCCGGTCCCCGATGTCCAAGCCCAAGACTCTCATCTGCAGTGCTCCGCTCTCCCCATCACCCGTCTTCGATCACCCACCATGGGTCCCTATCCCTTGGCGAGCAGGGTGAGCGCACGCCGAATGAGTTCCTCCACCGAGGCGTCCGGCGACTCCCGGATGAGCTTCTCCATCGCCCGCCTCGCCTCCGCCTCCGGGAACCCGAGGACCTTCGAGGTGAGAGCCTTCACCACCACCTGCGCCTTCTCCGCCGTTGGGGACGGTCCTCCGGGGGCCCATTTTGCGAGCTTCTCCGACAGCTCGACCATCACCCGCTGCGCGGTGCGTCGGCCGATTCCCTTCACCCCGTCGAGGGCGGACAGGTCGCCCTGGCGTACGGCCGCGGACAGCTCGGCCGGGGGCAGGGCCGACACCAACCGGAACGCAAGCTTAGGCCCGACCTGGGGCACAGAGAGGAGGGCCACGAACATCTCCCGCTCCTCCCGCGTCGCGAAACCCCACAACTCGATCCCGTCATCGCGGAGGATAAGGTGGGTCAGGAGCTTTGCCGAGTCGCTCGACCTCAGCTCGTTCACCGTCCGGGCGGGCACGGCCACCCTCACCCCCATGCCCCCCACGGCCACCACGAGGAACTCCTCCCCCGCCTCGACAACCGGCCCTTCCAGGAACTCAAGCATCGCCGACCTCCCTCACCTCGCCCCACGGGGCGACCGAAGTTCGGAACAAGGGTGCGTTCGCTTCGGGTATGGCAATCTCGGCCACAACACGGTCCGTAAACCGCTGGGAGAGGACGCGCGCCTCGTGCTTCCGGGCGAGCGAGAGAAGGGCTCCGACCCTTCTCGGTTCGGTGGTGACGACGAACCGCTTCTCCGGGACGACGGGGCGAACGCCGGCCGCGGCAAGCGCCTCCCGGGCCGCATCGCGGTACGCCCGGGCGAGGCCGCCCACCCCAAGCTTGGCCCCGCCGAAGTACCGCACCACGGCCACGAGGACGTCCCCCAGGTCCTCTCCCTCGAGCAGGCTCAGGATTGGCCGTCCCGCTGATCCGGAGGGCTCGCCGTCGTCGCTCGCCCGGCTCTCGCCCGAACGAAGGCGGTACGCGTACGGGACGTGACGTGCTGTGTGGTGTTCCCGCCGGATCTCGTTCATCGTTTGATCGGTCTCTTCCGCCGTCGTGACGAGAGCGGCGTAGGAGAGGAACCGCGATCGCTCCCGGACGAGCTTCGCCGCGGCCGGCCGAAGGAGCGTGTTCATCCGACCCTAGGTGGCGGCTCGGTCCGGGCGAGGGAGGAGAGCTCCGCGAACGCCCTGCGGACGTTCGCCTCCTCTCCCACGAGGAGGAGGGTTACGGCCCCGATCCCCGGCCCAATACCCCCGCTCGCGAGGTGTTCGGCGCGTACGCCGTACAGGAGCGCGATCGCCTCGGCCTCGGTCACCACCGTCCCTACGAGCGGGCACAGGCCGACCGGCGAGCCGGTGGCCTCGTTTACCCTCCCGAGCCCGACCTCGCGGGCGAGTTCCGTCACGAAGCCGTGAATGGACTTCGCGCACGAAATGGGGATTACGATCTCCACGCCCCGGGCGAGGGCGGGGATAGCGAACTTCCCCACCGTACCCCCGACGGGAGAGGCCATGAACACCCCGCACACCCCCTCGGGATCGAGGACGTTCGCCCCCTTGACGAGGACGTCCCCCGCCTTGAGCACTCCGAGCGCCTCATCCGGCGAGAGATCGACCGGCTGACCGCGGCGGAGGACGAGCGGCCTCGCCTGCCGCTCTGCGGGAAGCCAGGTCAGGCTGTCGCCGATGTACCCCGCGCAGAACCGCTCCCGCTCGATCGGCTTCCCCAGCAGCTCCTCGGCCACATAGGCGTTCGACGTCCCGAGGGTGACGACAACAAGCCCCTCCCGGAGAGCGTGTTGAACGGTGGGGAGCGCCGCTACCCCTCGCGCGATGAGGCGCCGCGCCGCCCCAGGCGGCAGGACGACGATCGCCCGGTATTCGGTTGCGTTCCCAGCCTTGTGCATGCTATAACACTAGCCAACGAGGCTGACCTCGGCAAAGGAGTGATCGGATGGTCTTCACACGGGAGCAGTACGAGCGGGAGAAGCGGGAGTTCCGGTGGGACATCCCTGCGGGGTACACGATCGCGGGGGCGGTGGACGGACATGCCCGTGCCCGTCCGGATAAGGCGTGCGTCTTGTGGGAATCGGAGAAAGGCGAACGACGGACGGTGACGTGGGGCGAGCTCTCGGACCTCTCCAGCCGGTTCGCTTCGGTCCTGATGGACCTCGGAGTGAAGAAGGGCGACCCGGTGATGCACATCTTCCCGCGCGTCCCGGAGGCGTTCGTGGCCCAGATCGGCACGTTCAAGGCCGGTGGGGTGGCCGTGCCCGGCACGGACATGCTGCGGGCCAAGGACATCATCTACCGCGCCGAGACGGCCGGGGCGCGCACGGTGATCGCCCATGTTTCGACCCTGGGAGAGGTCGAAGAGGTTCGTGGTCAGTGCCCGCTCGAGAACTTCATCCTCATTGGCGGAGAGAAGCCCGGCTGGACCTCGTTCGAGAAGGCGATGCAGAACGCTCGGCCCGCCGCACCGATTCCCCTCACTGCTCAGGATCCGCTCACGATCAACTTCACCTCGGGGACCACGGGGAACCCGAAGCCAGTGATGCACCGCCACCGCTGGATGTACGGGCACTCCCGGATCACCGCCCGTTATTTCTGGGGAGCGGGCCCGGACGATGTGATCTGGGCTACCACCGCCCCGGGATGGGCGAAGTGGTACTGGGCGCCGATGGGCGTTGGACTCACCACTGGCTGCACCCAGCTCATGTACCACGGCCGGTTCGACGCCGAGCGCTACCTCGACCTCCTCGCTCGCTACCCGGTCACCAAGCTCTGCGCCACCCCCACCGAGTACCGGATCCTGATCCAGGTTCCGGACCTCAAGAAGCGGAAGGTGTCGCTTAAGGACGCCGTGTCCGCGGGGGAGCCGCTGAACGCCGAGGCGATCGGCGTGTTCCGTGATGCGTTCGGGATCACGATTCGCGATGGGTACGGTCAGACGGAGTCCGTGTGCTTGGCCTGCAACCCGCCGGGCCTGACGGTGAAGCCTGGCTCGATGGGCCTTCCCACGCCGGGTCTTAACGCGACCCCGGTGGATGAGCATGGGAACCCGGTCCAGGCGGGCGAGATCGGGGAGATCGCCGTGCCAGTAGGGAACCCGGGGATCTTCGATGGCTACTGGAAGGACCCCCAGCTCACGGCCCAAGTCCTGTCCGGAGAGTGGTACCGCACGGGGGACCTCGTGCGTGTGGATGAAGAAGGCTACTTCTTCTTCGAGGGCCGGGCTGACGACGTGATCAAGGCCTCGGGATACCGGATCGGGCCGTTTGAAGTCGAGGACGCTCTCGTCTCCCATCCCGCGGTCGTCGAGGCGGCCGTGATCGGGACGAACCACCCCGTGCGCGGACAGATCGTGAAGGCGTTCGTGATCCTCGCCAAGGGACACCACCCGTCCGAGGCGCTCGTCGCCGAGCTCCAGGACCACGTGAAGAAGGAGACCGCTCCGTACAAGTACCCGCGGGAGATCGAGTTCGTGGCCGAGCTCCCCAAGACGACGAGCGGGAAGATCAAGCGTGCCGAGCTCCGCCGGCGCGATCTGGAGGCGAAAGGGGTAGCTTAGGAGGAGATATGGACGAGTCGAGGCTTGTGGCAGCAGCGGTCGGGGCGCGCGGACGGGCCTACGCGCCCTACTCGGAGTTCGCCGTGGGGGCGGCGCTCCTCTCCAAGGGCGGGCGCGTGTTCACAGGGTGCAACGTGGAGAACGCATCCTACGGCCTTACCGTGTGCGCGGAACGGGTGGCCCTGTTCAAGGCCGTTTCCGAAGGCGTGCGGGAGTTTGAGGTGATCGCGGTGGCCTGTGGGGACACTCCATGTTCGCCCTGCGGGGCCTGCCGCCAGGCCCTTCGTGAGTTCGCTCCGGACCTCAAAGTGGTCTTGGCCGATGCAGAGGGGAGGAAATGGGAGACAACCACGCTCTCCCATCTCCTCCCCAGGAGTTTCGGCCCTTCAGACCTTATCTAGAGAATCTTCATCGACAGCGACAGGTTGAGGTCCACCGACCATCCCGTCGCTTCGGCGGCCTTGCCTAGCGCAACGCCGACACCGAGATTCGCCTTGCCCACGGTGAACGTGAGCTGGGCGTTCATAGAGAGCGAATCCCTCGGCTCAAGGCCATGTGGCTTCACACGCTGGAGGGCAGCGTTCCCCTGGAGCGATGAAGTCGGGCTCAATGCCTGCTCGTAGGAAAGCGTGACGCTGAGGGTGTGCTCGTTCATGATATCGAACGGCCCCGTGGCCACGGTCCTGAACAGGAGCTGAGCATCGGGGTCCGGGGCGTATGCTGCGTCGGCGGAGAGGGTCACCACTAGGTCTTGCTGCCCCCCGTACGGGTCCACGAGCTCGTAGCCAAGCCCAGCCTGGATCGCCCATCCGCAGTAGCGTCCGGTCCCGGTGGAGAGAATCTCGTCTTCGACTGCAAGCACCGATCGTGGATCAATGGATGCTCCTGCGGCCTGCTCGATCAACAGCACCACGGCCGCCGCGAGGTCCTTCGCTGCATCCACAGGATCCTTCCCCTCCACGTACTCGGCCCAGCGGCCGATCTCGCTGGCCACGTCGAGGAGTGTCTGATCGGGCAGCTCACGCCCGATCGCCTTTCGGGATAGGAGCATCTTCTGGATCCGGAAAGCCTTGGCGAGGGGTGTCACATCGGCAAACCGGCCGTAGCCCGCGCCCAAGCTGAGGGTCACCCCTGGTTGCGGCTGGCTCGTCGCGTACCCGACGTTGAGGCCGCCGAAGCCAAAGAACGGCTCCCCGGGGACAAAGTAGTAGCGAACCGTCCCCGAACCTTGGGCGGCGATGTTTGCCACAACTAGGTTGACAAGGCTGAGCTCCCCCAGCCCGGTGAGGCTGTACCCAAACCCAGGGGAGTCGAAGAGCTTGTTTAGGGAGATCCCCGCTCTTCCTGCGTTGATGTCCACGCCTTGGGTGGCAGGATCATCGAAGTACCGATAGGTCCCGGACAGCCAGAGGCTCGTCAGGTCTGTCTGCGGCGGCCTGTAATCGCATAGCCCCACGGCCCCCGCTGCACCCAGCGCTGCGAAGGCCAACCCCACCATGGTCATGACTGCGATTCGTCGCATCGTCGTTTCCTCCTCGTCTGCGGCCCGTGCCGCAGACAGGCTCCATTATACGGAAGAAGCGGGAACCTGACCCGCGGTGATCGGAGTTCCTGAGGAGAGCGAGCATGCTTCAGCGGACTGAGAGGCGGGGCGGTCCCG
>DYGJ01000002.1:29294-39515 GCA_020724765.1 Thermotoga sp.
CGCCAGAACCCCAAGACAACCAGGGTCATCTTGGCAGCTGAGTTAAGAGCTCAGGCATAAGCTCAGTGGACCCCTCCTCGCCGATTCGGACCCAAGCCGACCCAAGCTTGAACACGACCTTCTCCCCCAGCGCCAGGATCGGGCCCATCTCCGGGAACATTTCCAGAAGATCGAAGTAGGCGTTGCTCAGATAGACGATGTCCACGGTTGGGGTGCCCTTCTCGTACGTGCTCTCCTGCCACACGTCATCCACAAATAGGAACACCCGGCCGCCCACCTCGCGAACGTAGTCGGCCTGCTGCGCAGCCTCGGCCTCGGCGAGGGATTTCGTTGCTTGCGCTGCACCCACGGCCAGCGCTCCAGTCGGCATCATGAGGGCTGTCGGGTCCGGTGCGAAGGCCGCCCGATCCTCTTCCTTCACCAGGAACGACGTATACGGGGTGGCGATCCCGTACGTCGTGGCCAGCTCAATGATCAGGGGCTTCAGTTCATCTTCCGTCTTCTCCTTGAGCCGGATGAGGTTGAGGAGGTAACCGATCTTCCGCGCCGCCCACAGCCGCGGGATGGCCGTCGCCTCCGTTGCCTGGTCGGGGAACTCCACTTCGTACGCGAATTCCACGAACTCGGCTCCCCTCTTTCCCGTGAGAACGAACGTTGCCGGACCCGAGCCTGCGTACCTACCGAACACGACGAGCTGGGATCCGTAGAAGAGATCGGGCAGCTGTACCGGGTAGATGTCGAACACGGCCGCGTCCTCTACCCGCAGAGAGAGGTCAGATAGAGCCGGCTGGGCGATCTTCGTGTAGAAGCTCGACAGTGCGAGTTCGAGGCTCTCTCCAGGTGTGACGTAGGATGTCGAGCCGCGGTTGTTCTCGGCGAGGAGGTCGAGAAGGTGGGTGTTTACGTCATAGCCCACGCCGAAGGAGAACAGGCGGGCGTGAGCTGTGTTCGCGGAGGTCACGTCGCGGACGATCGTGTCTGTCGCCGTGTTCCCCGCGGTGGGAAGACCGTCGGTGAGAAACAGGACGTACTGCGGCCGATCCGCCGGTTCGAGCCACCCCATCGCCTTGACAAGGGACTCGTGGATGTTCGTCATCCCCCGCGCGGTGAGCCGGCGCACCTCGCGCAGGGCGGTGGATACGTTCGCTGGGCTTGCGGACACGAGACCGGACGTGATCTCGATGATCTCGTGGTCGAACGCGATCACGCCGAACCGGTCTTCCGGCGCGAGCCGTTCGAGGATGAACGCCGCCGCGTCCCTGGCTTGGGCCATCTTCTCCCCGTCCATGGACCCGGAACGGTCGATCACGAGCACGAGGTCCTTGGCGAGCGGGGTGAGGTCTTGAGCTGTGGGCGGGGTCACGAGGACGAGGAAGAAGCCGTCTTCGTCGCCGGTGCGATAGGCGAGGAAGTCGAGCCCCACGCCTTCTCCGGCGAGCGAGTGGTAGAGGATGAAGTCACGGTCAGGCAGAACGTCCCTCTCCAGGTACAAGGCCCGGGCGCTCGTGGGCGCCTCTCGGCTCACACTCACCGTGTGCGTGGGCGAGTACACGCTTCCCACGGGTCGGTTTGCTTTCACGACGACCTCAACCCTCACTTCCTCCAGTGGCTTCGCCGAGAATCGCTCCGGAGCGAGCGGGTAGCGGTAGCGGACCAGGCCAACCTCGGGGGAGAGGATCTCCACGTACTCAAGGGCGATCTTCCGTGTCTCGCCAGGCTCAATCGGGAAGATCCGCGCTC
The DNA here is from genome assembly GCA_020724765.1 of Thermotoga sp. Classification (GTDB taxonomy): domain Bacteria; phylum Bipolaricaulota; class Bipolaricaulia; order Bipolaricaulales; family Bipolaricaulaceae; genus Bipolaricaulis. Next base: position 31,035 of record DYGJ01000002.1, read on the forward strand.
GGAACGCTCCCTGCCCTATGTACTCCAGCAGCGCCGGATCGCGAGCCTGGTTGAGATAGGAGAGGTAGATCTCCCGGGCCTCGTCGGCGGGGAGGACGTCTCCGACCACGGGTTCCCCGTTCACCCATAGGGTGAACTTCTGGATCACCGCTCCCGATGGAAGGGGGAAGACGTAGGTTCCCTCAACTGGGAACCTTCCGTCGTTGCGAAACGCCTGATCCACACGGGTCGTGGCCACCCCGTTGTCGATCGTGACGGCCACATGGTGGTAGACGATCGTGAGCCAGCGCAAAGAAGGGCCTGCGATGTCCGGTCGTGGGATGGGGATGATGATCCCATCCGCAACACCCGGTACCATCCACAGAAGGACCGGCAATAGCGCTGCGAGAACCAACACGTTCTTCCGCATACCAAGTCACCTCCTGGCACGGGGACATACACGGAGCAAGCGCTCGGGTTTCACCCCCTGGGGGCTCTCCGGTTAGCATCGTACGGTCATGGGGTACGTGAAGTTCCTCGGTACGGCGGGGGCGCGGTTCGTGGTGGCCCGTCAGCTTCGGTTCTCGGCGGGAACGTGGATTGAGGTTGGGGGAACACAGCTCCTCCTTGATCCTGGTCCGGGGACCCTTCTCAGGGCTCGCAAAAGCAGACCTCCTTTAGATCCAATGAAGCTCGCGGGTATCCTTCTCTCCCACAAACACCTCGACCACGCCACCGACGTGAACGTTCTCATCGAGGCGATGGCGGATGGAGGGTACAAGCGACGCGGAGCCCTGTTCGCCCCGTCTGATGCGGTGGGAGGTGACGACCCGGTGGTCTTGAGGTATGTTCGTCCGTTCCTAGAGCGGATCGAGATCTGGCAGGCAGGGGGAGAATGGCAACTGGGAGGGGTCAGGATTCGGCCTATCGTCCACACCCACGGGCACGTGGAGGCGTATGGTCTTGTGCTGGAGTCCTCTGAGGGACGGCTGGGGTTCGTCACTGATACCCGGTTCTCTCCGGACCTTGCGGCGAACTACGCAGGGTGCCACCTTCTGGTGCTGAACGTTGTGCTCAAGGACTGGAAGCCTGATGTAGACCATCTTTCCCTTTCCGAAGCTGGGGAGGTCATTCGGGAGATCAAGCCGCGGCTCGCTGTGCTCACCCACTTCGGGACGACGATGCTGCGGGGCAATCCCCGAGGTCTGGCGGCGGGGCTTGCCGAGTCCTTGGGAACAGAGGTTATCGCCGCAGCCGACGGGCTCACCGTCGAGACAACACAGTGGACGTGACTGTGCGGCGAGTTGGCTTGCGTTGTCTTGACACGGACAATGCCGATGGAGGTGGAAGATGAAGCGGAATCTAGTTGGAGGGGCGCTCGTGGTTCTGGGATTGCTCATGGGAGGGTGTTCCAGCCCTCAAGTTGGGCAGCCGCCCGTGGCGGGCATCTGGTACGATCCGTGGAGAGGGGAGGTACCGCTCCGCGTCACGTTCGTCAGCCAGTCCAAGACGGGCGACGGTCAAATCGTAAGCTACCACTGGGATTTTGGAGATGGAACTGCGAGAGAGGGAGGGGCAACAGCCTACCATTGGTACACACGGGAAGGCACGTTCTACCCCACCCTCACCGTGACCGATGACCAGGGGCTCTCGGCGACCGTGCGTGGAGTGATTCAGCCCGGGAAGTCGTACCCCCTTGATGTGCTGGAATGGAAAGCGGAGGAAACGTACTTCGGGCAGCGGGTGGTCGGCCGGGTGAAGAACATCAGCGATCGCAGGATCAACCTAGGGAGGGTGGTCGCCCAGTTCCGTGATAAGGACTGGAACATCATCCGGGAGCGATCGAAGATCCTGGGCGATCTGGCTCCAGGGGCAGAGCAGATCTTCGAGATCACGACGGATCTCCTGCTACAGACGGGAGGAGCTCCCTACCACACGGTCTACACCGAGGTCATCCGCAGCGATCACCCGCTCTCTCCGTAGTGTTCGGGGTCTAGGGTATCCCGATCTCTGACTTGGAGAGCAGTTCGAGGAGGTGGTCGAGGTCGCGGATCGCCACCGCCCACACTCCGACCACCTCTCCTCTCTGGCTTACGAACGCAGTAAACGGGTAACGCAGGTTGTCCGCGAGCTGGTAGCTCCGGGTGACGTCTGCTCCAGGATCACGGACGATGGGGAACGTAATTCCCTGTCCGGAGACGATCGCCCGAACCTCGGGCCATCTCTCCGGGCACACCCCGACCACCGCGATCTCGTTTCCGTAGCGGCGGTGGAACTCCTCGAGAACGGTCAGGTCGTGTTTGCACACGCCGCACCACGTGGTCCAGAAGGCAATCACCATCGGTTTCCCCCGTACGTCGGCCGTGCTGAAGGAACCCAGGCCGGACAACGCGAACTCCGGTGCTCGTCGTCCGACAATGGGGAACGCCCTCTCGCCGGGCCTCCCGCCTCGCGGCGTGAGAAGGAGCCCGATGACGACGAGAGAGACGAGGATCGCCCCCAGCCAGCGCAGGTCCACCGCTACTGTGCTCCCTGAATCCACGCCGCCTGGGCGAGCTGGCCGAACGCGAGGCCGCCATCTCCCGGCGGGACGAGCCGGTGCGCGAGGAACCGGAGGCCGGCCTTCTCAACGGCGACCCTCATCGTCGTCGCGATCGCGTCGTTCACCGCCACCCCGCCGGTGAGCCCCACGGCGGGGATCTCCTGCTCTCGGGCTGCCTCGATTGCCAGCTGGGCCAGGCCGCGAGCGAGGGCCGCTTGGGCCGTTGCCGCGAGGTCGGCCCCGCTCGCTCCCTCGGAACGTAGTTCAGCGAGGGTGCGGAATACAGCCACGGTGTCGGCGATCCGCCTTCCCTCGAATTCCCGCAAGGGTACAGGAACCGGATGGGCGGTGCCTCCCCGGGCCGCGGCCTCGAGCCGCATCGCGGGCTCCCCCTCGTAGGTTCGAACCTGCACGATCCCGAGCCACGCTGCCACCGCGTCGAGGAACCGCCCCGCGCTCGTGGTCGAAGGGCAGTTCAGCTTCCGTTCGACCTGGATCCGCACCGCTTCGATCTCCTCCGGGGTGAGGCCTAACGCCGCTGGATCAAGTCCCGCAGCGAGCAGATAGCTCGCCGCCATTCGCCCCGGGCGGCGCGTGGCGAGGTCTCCGCCGGGCATCGGCACCGGGGCGAGCGACCCCGCGCGCTCCCCCGCCCCTCGGCGCCACACGATGACCTCCCCGCCCCACGCCTCTTCGTCCGGTCCGTACCCGTAGCCGTCGGCGGCGATCCCCACCAGATTCTCGACCCCGTGCTCGGCGGCGAGCCCGGCGACGTGGGCCACGTGGTGTTGGACCGGGACGGGCTGCCCGAGCTCCGCCGCAAGGCGGGTCGTCGCGAACCGCGGGTGGAGGTCGCAGGCGATCTGCTTCGGGAGGGGGATGCCCGTGAGGCGCAGGAAGTGGTCGAGCGCCCCGCGGAGGAACTCGAGGGTGTCGAGATGCTCCGTGTTCCCGATGTGCTGGGAGAGGTGGACCTTGCCGCGGATGTAGAGGGCGAAGGCCACGTTGAGGTCCCCTCCCAGCGCGAGGAGGGGCTCCTCTCCGAGTTCGAGGGCGATCGGCTCCGGAACCCAGCCCCGCGACCGGCGGAGGAAAGTCGGCGCACCGCCGGAAACCCGGATCACCGAGTCGTCGCAGCGGGCCACGATCCGCCGGTTGTGGAGGAGGAACGCGTCGGCGACCTGAGAGAGGTCGGCCAGGATCCGCTCGTCGTCGATGAGCATCGGCCGTCCCGGGTAGTTGGCGCTCGTCATCACGAGCGGGAACGGCAGGCTTCTCAGCAGGAGGTGGTGGAGCCCGGTGTAGGGGAGCATCACCCCCACCGTGTCCAGCCCTGGCGCGACCGACGGGGCGAGGAAACCGGGGTGGAGGGAGAGGACCACGATCGGCCGCCGGGGGGAGCGGAGGAGGGCCCGTTCTTCGGGAGACGGGCTGGCGAACCGCTCAAGCTGGTCCTCGCGGGCCAGGAGGGCGAACGGTTGGCCGGGGCGGTGGAGTCGTCGGCGGAGCTCAGCCACGGTCTCCTCTCGGGTGGCGTCGCACGCGAGGTGCGTTCCGCCGAGCCCCTTAATCGCCAGAATCTTCCCCGCCTGGAGGGCCGCCGTGGCCCGCGCGCTCGGATCGTCGATCGTCCCGCGGCTGTTCTCGACGTAGCGCAGTCGGGGGCCGCAGATTGGGCAGGCGATCGTCTGGGCGTGGTAGCGGCGGTCGAGAGGATCCGTGTACTCCCGGCGGCAGTCTGGGCACATCGCGAACTCCTGGAACGCCGTCCGCGGGCGATCGTAGGGGAGGCCCTCGATCACCGTGAACCGGGGGCCGCAGTCGGTGCAGCTTGTCGCCCAGTATCCGTGGTAGCGGCTCTCGGGGTCGGCGAGATCACCCTGGCACGAGGCGCAGGTGGCGACATCGGGGGGGATCGTCCCGCTTCCCCCTCCCGTGTCCACGGAGGGAACGATGCGGAACTCGAGGCTTCCATCAGGAGGGAGATCCGCCACGTCCAGGCGCTCGATGGCCGCCAGGGGCGGTCGTTCGTTGTGGAGCGCGGCGAGAAAACTGCTGACGGAATCAGTATCCCCCTCGATCTCGATCTCCACTCCCGCGTCCCCGAGGTTGCGGACGAACCCCGCCAACTTCCGGCCGACCGCGGTGCGGTACACGAAGGGACGGAACCCCACCCCCTGGACCGTTCCTGCCACGTGGATCCTCTTTCTCACGCGCTCCGACATCGCGGGGTGATTATCCCTGCCCCCCCATCCCCCGTCGCTCCGGAGCTTGGGTATCCCCTCTGTCCCACGGAGGACGGACGAGCGTGGTTGGAGAACCGGAGCTTGAGGGGTGGAATGGGGGGCGCATGGTGCGGGCCGAGGTAGACACGGGGGTGGTGCGGGGGAACCTGGAGCGGCTCCGGGGGTGGCTCCCCCGCCGGGTGTCCATCCTGTTCGTGGTCAAGGAGGACGCCTACGGTCACGGCCTCCTCCCCGTGGCCCGGGCTGCCTACGGGATCGCGGACTGGTTCGGCGTCGCCTACCTCCACGAGGCGCGGGCGCTACGCCGCGCTGGGTTTGAGCAGCCGATCTTCATCATGACCCCCCCTGTCGGCCAGAGCCTCATCCAGGCGATCCGCGAGGGGTACCACCTTCCGCTCGGCGACAGCGGGATGATCCCCGAGATCGAGGCCGCCTCCGCCCGCGCGGGCCGCCGCGCCCTGGTCCACATCGAGGTGGACACGGGGATGGGCCGGTTCGGGCTCCTCCCCGAGGAGGTGGATCAGGCGCTCGCCGCGTTCAATACGGATCGGATCGCGGTTGCGGGGGTGTACTCCCACCTCTCATCCGCCAATGGAAACTCCGAGGGAGACCTTCAGTTCACCCGAGCCCAGGTGTGGTGGTTTCGCCAGATCCTGCAGGAGTGGGAACGACGGGGGATCCAGATCCCGTGGCGGCACCTCGCCAACTCCGCGGCCGTGCTCGCGTTCGACGAGGCCACCGCCGCCCCATTGAACATGGTTCGGGTAGGAACCGCGGCCTACGGGTATCCGGAGGGCCCGATCGCCCCGCCGGTGGATCTCGTCCCCGCGGCGCGGGCGTGGACCGAGATCGCCGCGGTGCGCGATCTGCCCCGGGGATGGCCGGTGGGGTACGGGCACACCTACGTGACCCCCGACGCGCGGCGGATGGCGATCCTCGCCGCCGGGTACGGGGACGGCCTTCGGCCGGAGCTCAAGCGTGTGGTCATCCAGGACCAGGCGGCCGATCTCGTGGGCAAGCTGGGCATGGACAGCGTGGCGGCCGACGTAACGGGGATCGAGCGCATCCGCCGGGGAGACCGGGCGCTCCTGTTCGGCCCCGGGGTGTGTGGTCATCAGGGCTGGATCTGCCCCGTGCTTGTCCCCGTGCTCCTCTCCGCCCACCGCCGCTGGACGAGCTGATCGGCCAGATACTGCGTTCCACCGCCGGGACCGCCGAGGAGCCCCATCTGGAGCTGAGTCCTGATCTCCAGGGTTGTGTGTGAGTTGATTCCAGGGTTCAGCGGATAGCTACGCATGCTCTGTGGTAGATCGTTCCCCATCCGCGGGGATCCGATGTTCTCCGCGTGGCCGAGGGCTCCGCGGGCCATTCTCACGCAGCCTGGTGGTCCAGAGGGGCGTCGTCCACGGACAGGCCGACGATGGCGAGGTCGCGGCCCTCGATCACCTCCGCCCGGGCTTGGCATTGAGGACAAGCAAGGAGGGGAACGGCGAAGTGCCACCCCTCTTCGCTCACATACTTCACAGGTCCCTCGTACCCACACGCCGGGCAACGCACCTTGACCGGGACCTTCTCGACGCGGAGTTCCGACCCGGCGACCTCGGTCCCTTCGGCGAGGATCCGCCACGCCTCGCCCAGCGCCTCTTCCGACAGGATGAGAAGCTCGCCTTTCCGCACATGGACAGCTCGCACCCGTCCGTTCACCAGGTGCTGACGGAGGTGTTCGGTCAGGCCTTCGAGGAGCGCGTGGGCGAGTGAGTACTCGTGCACCTAGAGGCCGAGGGCGGCGAGGAGCTCGTCCACGCCGCGGCCGCTCTTGGCGTCGGTGAGAACGACCTTCCCGTGCGGGTTGAGCCGGCGGTAGTCGTCCACCAGGGCCATCGGGTCCACCCCCACGAACCCCGCCAGGTCCACCTTGTTGACGGCCAGGACGTCGGTCTGGGCGAACATCTTCGGGTGCTTGCGGACCATGTCGTCGCCCTCGGTCACGGAGATCACGACAAGGTCGCCCTCGGTCCCCAGCGGGAAGTCCGCTGGGCAGACGAGGTTCCCCACGTTCTCGATGAACAGGACGTCCACGTCCCCGAGCGGGAACTTCTCCAGCGCGTGGCCCACGCGGTGGGCGTCGAGGTGGCAATCGTCCCCCGTGTTGAGGTTGGCGGCGACGAGCCCGCCTGCGGTGAACCTCTGGAAGTCGTCGTCCCCGGCCACGTCTCCGGCGATCGCTCCCACCCGCAGGCCCTTCTCCTTCAGCCGCTCGGCGAGGCGGAGGATGAGGAGGGTCTTCCCCGATCCGATCGCCCCCATCACGTTGAACGCCCGCACCCCACGGTCCTGAAAGAGTTGGTAGTTGCGGGACGCAAGCTCGATCTGCCGCTTGAACACGTCCTCGGTTTCCACGCGGATGTCGTGCATAAGGGAACCGATGATACCCCCCAGCCAGCTGCGTGCCGACCCCTGGGCTCCCGCGGATTGCACGATCCCCTCCCGCTGGCTATAGTCCGACCTGTATGCGCCGGGTGGCGGAGTGGACGACAACGGCTCTTCTGGTCTTCGCCCTGTACCTTGTGTTCTCCGCCTTCAGCGGGAGATGGGGTCTGTGGGCGCCGGACGAGCTCCTCGCCGGCGCGGTGATCTCGCTCCTCGTGGGGTTCTTCACAGGTCCGTTCGTGTGGAGCCGGGGCGGCTGGCGACTGCTGCAACCGCAGCGGTGGCTCTTGTTTTTCGTCTACCTCGTAGGCCCGTTCCTGTACGCGATGGCCAAGGCCAACCTCGATGTGGCGTGGCGGGTACTCACCGGCCGGATCAACCCGGGGATCGTCCGCTTCAACCCAAACCTCCAGACCGATGTCGGCCGCACGTTCCTCGCGAACTCGATCACCCTCACCCCGGGCACCCTGACGATGGACGTGGATGACGTCACCGGCGACTTCTTCGTCCACTGGATCAACGTGAAGGACGCCTCCCCGACGGCGGACGCCGTGTGCGGACCGTTCCCGAGGTGGGCGCGGAGGGTAGCCGAGTGATCGTCGCCCTGCCGTTCGCCGTTGCCGGCCTCTCCATGCTGGGGTTCATCTTCGTGTGCATGGTGAGGCTGGGGATCGGCCCCACTGCTGCCGACCGCGCGGTGGCCCTGGACACGATCAACACCCTCGTCGTGGCGACGATGGTCCTCCTCGGCGCGGCGTTCAACCAGGTCGTTCTCCTCGACGTCGCGCTCGTGTACGCGCTCCTGTCCTACGTGGGGACGCTGTACATCGCCCGGTACCTGGAACGGGGGCTGTCGTGAACGGGCTCATCTACGCGTTTCTCGCGATCGGGGCCGCGTTCAACGCGCTGGGGGCGGTGGCGCTGATCCGGTTCCCCGACGTCTACACCCGCATCCACGGCGCGACGAAGTGCACTACGTTCGGGTCGCTCTTCTCTATCCTCGCCGTCGCCGTGTACGGGATCGTCCAGGGCGGCGGAGCGGGGGGGACGATGGCCGTGCGCGCCTTCCTGGCGCTCGTGTTCCTGCTCTTGACGAACCCCACGGGATCTCACGCCCTGGCGCGGGCCGCCCACCGGTCGGGGATCAAGCCGTTCCGCGCCGTGGTGGACCGCCTCGAAGAAGCGGGCCACGGACCACGGACCACGGACCTCGGACCACGGGAGACCCAATGACGATCCTCGCCGTCCTGCAGGTCGTGATCCTCATCCTCATCGTGGCGGGTT
>DYGJ01000114.1 GCA_020724765.1 Thermotoga sp.
GGAGGGAAGGTTCCCCGTCTCTCGGCCGAACCGCCTTTCCGGCCACCCCGCGCCCGACGCGGGATTCCCCACACCCCACATCAACCCGGTCTCGGACCGGTGAGACGAGGAGGGGTTGTGAAGAAGACCAAGTCAGGGAACGCCGGGGCCGCCCGACGGATCCTCATCGTCGCGTCCGGCCAACTCACGGACGAGGGCCTCCTCGTGGAGATCGCCTCCCGCGCAGACCTCGTCGTGGCCGCCGACGGCGGGCTTCAGCACCTGGCGCGGGTCGGCCTGGTCCCCCACGTCCTGATCGGGGATCTCGACTCGCTCGAGGATCCCCCGCCTCCAGGAGTAGAGGTCCACCAGAACCCGCGGGAGAAGGACGCCACGGACCTCGAACTGGCCCTCGACCACGCAGTCGCCTTGGCACCGGAGGAGATCCACCTCTGCGCGGCGCTCGGCGGCCGGCTGGACCACGCGCTGGCGACGATCCAGCTCCTGGCGCGGTTCGACCTCCCAATCGTCCTCCACCACCCTCCCGAAACCCTGTACCTGGTCTTCCGCCGACAGGACGTCCCAGCGCGCGTGGGAGATCGCGTCTCGCTTCTTCCGCTCACGGACGAGGCGCGGGGGGTCACCACCCACGGGCTGCGCTATCCGCTGGCCGGGGCCACGCTTGCGCGGACTTCGACCCGCGGCGTCTCGAACGAGGTGGTGGGCCTTCCCTGCGGGGTGGAGGTAGGCGAGGGAAGGCTCCTCCTCGTCCACGGTCCGATGGTCTGAAAGGAGGTTTGGATGAAGAAGCTGACGCTGTTGTGTCTCGTGTTGCTCGCGCTCCCCGCGTGGGGAACGGAACTGGTGGTGTATACCTACGACTCGTTTGTCGCTTGGGGCCCAGCCCTGGCGATCAAGGACGCGTTTGAGAAGGCACACCCCGGCGTGACCCTCGTGTGGATCGCCCCCGGCGACTCCTCGGAGATGCTCGCCCGCGTGGTCGCGGAGCTGGAACTCGGGCTCCCCACCGCCGACGTGTTCGTGGGCCTGGCCGACGTCGAGGTTCCCCGGGCCCTTGCCCGGAACGTGTTCCGGCCGCTGGAACCCGAACGGCTGGCCCACCTCGCCGACGTGCCGGCGGACCTGCGGATCGGCGGCGATGCGTTCGTCGTCCCCTACGACCACGGCTACATCACGCTCATCTACGACGCCCGCGCTCTCCCCGACGAACTCGTTCCGCGCACGCTCGACGACCTCCTGCGCCCGGAGCTGAAGGGGAAGATCGTCCTGCAGGACCCACGCACGTCGTCACCGGGGCTATCGTTCCTCCTGTGGACGATCGCCCACTACGGCGAGGATTGGCCGGCGTTCTGGGAGAAGCTCTTGCCGAATGCCCTCACCGTCACCCGCGGTTGGACCGAGTCGTTCGACATGCTCGAGGCCGGGGAGGCCCCGCTGGGGGTCTCCTACTCCACCGACGAGGCGTACGCCCAGATCGTCTACGGCGAGCTGGTCTACCGCGTCCTGACGCCGGACGGCGAGGGGTTCCACCAGGTGGAGTACATGGGAGTCGTCCGCACCACGCCGAACGCCGAGCTCGCTCACGCCCTGCTCGATCTCATCCTCTCTCCAGAGATCCAAGAACTGATCCCGACCAGCCAGTGGATGTTCCCCGCCAACGCCACGGCGCGGGTTCCCGAGGCGTTCGCCGCGTACGCGGTGATCCCCGAGCACCCGGTCTCCCTTGACCTGGATACGGTCGCCGCGAACCTCTCGGCATGGATTCGCACGTGGCAAGAGATTCTCGTCGCGCGGTAGCCGCCTGTGGGGGAACCCTTGGGTCCGCGGACCTACGGTACACTGGCCTTCGGCGCGAAGATCCGTTGTCGGTATCCGTGATCCGCTGTCCGTACGGGCTCGTTCGGCTCACGGGGGACGGACAACGGGCCACGGTTCTTGCTGCGGGGATCCGATCTTCTCCGCGCCTGCCTGTCGCCTGCCTGCTGCAGGCAAGGCAGACAGGTGGCGGCAGGCCCAGCGGGCCAGTCTCACACGAGCTGCTGGCAGAGGCCTCGCGTGCGATCTGAACAGCCGAACGCCCCCCTCTGGGGGCAGAGACGGCGAGGCTGGCGGGCAGGCGGGGCGTGGGCGCTCCTGCCGCTCGCCTTCCTCGGCCTCGCCCTGTTCCTCCCGCTGTGGGAGGTGCTGCGCCTGGGCCTTCAGGCAGATGGTCTCTGGACCGCCGCCCCCCTGCGCTCCGTCCTCGGCGACCCCTACATCCGCCGGCTGCTCCTGTTCACGGTCGAGCAGGCCCTCCTCTCCACCGGCCTCAGTCTTGTCCTCGGCTTCCCGTTGGGGTGGCTCCTCACCCGGTACCGCTTCCCCGGCCATGATGCGCTGCGGGCGATGACGCTGGTTCCGTTCGTCCTCCCCCCGATCACGGTTGCGCTCGGGTTCGTCCTGTTCTTCGGGCACGCCGGGTACCTCAACCGGTTCCTCCAGGCGGCGTTCGGCCTGGCCGAGCCACCGATCCGCGTCCTGTACACCCTGTGGGGGATCGTGCTTGCCCACGCGTTCTACAACGCGCCGGTGGTGGCCCGGTTCGTGAACGTGGCGTGGGAGGCCCAGGACCCGACGCACGTCGAGGCGGCGCGCGTCCTCGGCGCAGGCCGGCTGAAGGCATTCTTCACCGTGACCCTGCCCGCGCTCGTTCCGGGGGCCCTGTCCGCGTGCGCCCTCGTGTTCCTCCTCTGCACGCTGTCGTTCGCGATCCCCCTCTCCCTGGGTGGGGCCCGGTACGCAACGATCGAGGTCGGGGTCTACAACCTGGCCCGCGTCGACGTCGACCTGGCGCGCGCGGCGGCGCTAGCCCTGGTGGTGCTCGCCGTGTCCCTCGCCCTCACCTGCCTCTACGTCCGGGGGGGAGGGCTCTTGCGCCCAGTCAGCTCCCGGGAGCGCGAGCAACCCACGGTCCCGCTCCTCGACCGAAAGCGGCCGGCCCGGCTCCTGTGGCTCGTGTACCTCCTTCCCGCCGCCCTCGTCTTCCTCGGCCCGATCGGGGCTGTGATCGCCGACTCGTTCCTCCGGCCCGCGCCGGGGGGCAGTTCGCCCACGCTCCACTGGTACCGGATCGCCCTGTCCGCGGACACCACGCCGTTCTTGGGGACCTCGCCCTTGGGGAGCATCCTGACCAGCCTCGGGGTAGCCCTGGCCGCCGCAGGCGGGGCGCTCATCCTCGGCCTCGCCATCAGCGCCGCCGTGCGCCGGCTGCGGTCGCGGGTTCTCGAGACCCTGCTCATGGCGCCGCTTGGCGTGTCGTCCGTAGTGCTGGGACTGGCGCTCCTCCTCGCGTTCCGCCGGCCCCCGTTGAGCTTCCTGCCGCCGGGGCCATGGCCGCTCGTCGTGGCGCACATCCTGATCGTCTACCCGTTCGTGGTCCGGGCGGTCGGCCCGTTGTGGGAGTCCCTCGACCCGCGGCTGGTGGAGGCAGCGCGAACACTCGGTGCATCGCGGCGCCTCGCGTTCCTGACGGTCGAGTTGCCCCTCCTCCGGTCCGGCCTCCTTGTGGCGGGGGCCCGTGCGTTCGCGCTGTCGCTCGGGGAGATGACCGCGACCGCGATGCTCGCCCGACCGGGCCTGAACACGATCCCGCTGGCGATCTACCAGTTCCTGTCGTCGCGGCGGTTTGGGGCCGCGTCCGCAATGGCGACCGTGCTCATGGTCACCACCGCCCTCGTCGCCTGGGCGTGGGAGAGGACCGGGCGCGGGTTGCTCGGAAGACGCGAGAAGGCCTTCCTGGCCTCAGACTCCCACCGCGGAGGCGCAGAGATCGCAGAGCCTGTAGAGCGTGTAGCGTCGGGCTTCATGCCCGACGACAAGGCAGTTCGCGGGCTGAAGGCCGTCGCAGACAGGCTGCGACGCTACAGAGAACCGATCCACTCCACAACGGATGTGCTCCGCGTCTCTGCGGTGAGAAAGCACCGGAGAAACCATGCTTGAGGTCCGCCGGCTCACGAAGCGGTTCGGACATGTCGTCGCGGTCGAGGACTTCACCCTCGCCGTGCCGGAGGGCGAGGTCCTCGCCCTCCTCGGCCCGTCCGGGTGCGGGAAGACGACCGTCCTGCGGATCGTCGCCGGGCTGGAGCGACCCGATGCCGGCCGGGTGATTCTCGCCGGCCGCGACGCCACCGACTGGCCACCCGAGAAGCGCGGGGTGGGGCTGGTGTTCCAGAGCTACGCCCTGTTCCCCCATCTCTCCGTGGGGGCGAACGTCGCCTACGGCCTCCGGTTCCGGCGGGGAGACCGGAAGGGGCGGGTGCGGGAGCTCCTCGCGCTCGTCGGCCTTGCTAGGTACGAGAGGCGGAAGCCGCACCAGCTCTCTGCGGGGCAGCAGCAGCGCGTGGCCTTGGCCCGGGCCCTCGCTCCCGAGCCAAGAGTCCTCCTGCTCGACGAGCCGTTGTCCGCGCTCGACGCCGCGCTGCGGAAGGACCTCCGCGCCGAGCTGCGCGCGCTCCTGGGGAAGCTCGGGATGACCGCCCTCTACGTGACCCACGACCAAGAGGAGGCCCTCGCCCTCGCCGACCGGGTGGCGGTGATGCGCGAGGGGAGGCTGGAGCAGGTCGCCCCGCCCGAGGAGCTCTACAGCCGGCCGAAGACCCCGTTCGTCGCTTCCTTTCTCGGTCGAGCCAACCTATGGCCGGGCCGGGTGGTCTCGGTGGACGGCGACCGCGCGTTCGTCGAGGTAGCCGGCGAGCGGATCCCCGCCGAGCGCGGGGAGTGCCGAGAAGGCGACGAGGTGTTCCTCTTCTTCCGTCCGGAGTGGGTGGAGGTAGGCGAGGGGCTGTTCACCGCCGAGGTCGAGAGCGCCGAGTACCTCGGCGACCGCTGGGAACTCCGCGCCCGGTTCTGCGATCTCCCCCTCGTACTCATTACTGGCCAAGATCCACGGTCGAGTGGAACACTTCCGTTCGCGATCCCGACCGCTCGGACGATCCACCAGCAGTAGCCCAGCCCGCCGCAGATGCAGCGTGTCGCGGTACACGAGTCGGACTCTGGAGATGCACATGACACAGATGTCGCCAGCTGAACACGTTCATGGTATTCTCGGATGTAGCTCTCCACTTGAGCGGAGTTGACAGATGTCAACCATGGTGCTAGGATATGCCATCCGGAGCTAGGAGAATGGGGCGACCGGGGCCGTACCACTCTTTGCGGGAGGTGCGGAGGCTCGTTCGTGAAGGGAGGGTTCTCGTCTGGAGGAAGGCGTTGGACTCAGCAGGTCAGGACTTCGGATGGGGGATGACGAATGTGCTTGAGGCCGTATGCTGCCTGGGGAAGAAGCACTTCTACAAGACAGAGCCATGCAGCGCCGTCAAGGGAGCAATGGTGGACTACTTCAAGGCGCATGGCCTCAGGGGAGAGGATGTCTACGTCCATCTCTACGTGGACCCGGATTCGCGTGTGGTGAACGTGCAGAGCTGCAAGAGGTTGATCTGATGATGAAGTGTGGCAGCTGCGGTGCAGAGCTGGTATCAGTAGCGGGCCCTCTGAGACTTTCGGATGGGTTCGTCGG
>DYGJ01000003.1 GCA_020724765.1 Thermotoga sp.
CTCCCGGAAGCTTCAGCGGCCTGTACAGCAGGCACCAGCAGTCGCTTCCCGATCCCCTGGCGGCGGTGGCCCAAGAGGACCCCAACGTCTGCGTTCGCCAGATGCCGGTTGTCGGGCGTGTCGTAGATCTCGAGTGTAGATCTCCCCACAGCCTCTCCGCCTTGCCAGGCGACCCATATGCGCAGGGCAACGAAGGGTGGAACCGTTCGGAGGCCCGTGAGCCACTTATCGTAGGACCGCGGCGGGTCGTCGGGCCACTCCTCGGTTCGCAGACCCCCCGGTCCGCAGACAAGAGCGTACACGGCTCGGAGTTCCTCAGGAGTGGCTGCCTCATTGGCGTAGTCGAACGGCTTCACGATCACGGACATCTTGGCCATGCCTCTACCTCCCTGTGAGACGACAACAAGCGGGGATCGTAGCTCGTGCTCCGGAGCCCGGCAAACTAGGGCTCGTGAGGCGCTCCACGCTTGCGACGAAGGATCTTCTGGGCGCGATGTATACTGGCTTCCGCATCTCTGTAAGGAGGCCGCAGTGCCCTCAGACGAGGTCGTCGCGAAGGACGTAGCGCCCGTGCACGTGCTTACAACCCGGCGAGAGGTCGTTGGCCAGACGGAGATCCTCAAGAAGATCGCGCGGTTGCGTCCGACTGTAGCGGACGTCATCGCGGGACCACCGATGTGCCTGGTGCTCGGTTTCCCGAAGGACGGGCGTATCCCCGTCGAGATCGCCTTCCCAACCCAAGCTCCCGCTTCGCGAGCGGGTCTCAAGACGGCAACACTCCCCGCCTTGCGGGTGTTCTCCATCACCCACGTTGGGCCGCTCGAGGGAGGTCCGGAGGGGGCCACGTTTCGGGACGCTCAGCGCAGGCTGGGGGAGTTCCTTCGCACCAGGAAGCTTCTTCCGGGGGACGATCCGGAGCGCTTCCTGTACCACGAGGGAGCCGAGGTGCACGGAGACCGGACCGAACGCTACGTGACGGAGATCCAGATCCCGGACCATCTTCCAATCTGGCTCGCAACGCTCGACCGCGGCACGATGGCCGCCGCAGGACGAGAGGCGGCCCAACGGGTGATGGCCGGAAGCGAGAGGCTCGTAGAAGCACACGATGGGGTACAGACAGCCGAGTGGGTCCATGGAGCGATCGCACGGCTTGACCGCGAGGTCACCTCTGATCGGGCTCGTGCCCAAATCCTCAATGGGTGCGCCCATCACTACATCGTCCAGAGCGCGGATGTCCTGAGGCAAGCGTGGCTGGACACGCAGGACCTACGTGCCCTCGTACGGCGGATCACGGACGAGGCCCTCCTGGGCGGGCGGT
Organism: Thermotoga sp.; assembly: GCA_020724765.1. Taxonomy (GTDB): domain Bacteria; phylum Bipolaricaulota; class Bipolaricaulia; order Bipolaricaulales; family Bipolaricaulaceae; genus Bipolaricaulis. The sequence continues at coordinate 1,319 of DYGJ01000003.1, forward strand.
ACTGGATTGACGAGGAGGGACCCGCCCCTCGTCTGATGATCGAACGTCGCCCGGCGCGGCCTGATGCCTACAACAAGGCGACCGATCCGGCAGAGAAGCGCTATCTGGCCTGCTTCTGCCCCCTCGTGCGCGATGCACTCCGGACAGGCGAGCAGGTCTCGCGGACCTTCTGCCACTGCTCCGGCGGCTGGTATGTCCAGGAGTGGGAACTCGTGTTCGGGGAGAAGCCGCGGGTAGACCTTGTGCAGACAATGCTGGACGGAGCGGACAGCTGTGTCTTCGCCGTTCACATCCCCGATGGGTTCCTCTAGTCCCTGCGGTCCAGGTACTTCTCCCACGCGGTGTAGCTCTCGCCCGTGGTTCCGAACGCCGAGAGGTAGAGGGCCTCGGCCGGCGGGTTCGACTCGCCGCCTCCCCCCGTGGTCGCGACGACAGCTCCCAGGTCCCGCATCCGCCTCATCCCTTCCAGTAAGAGCACTTTCGCAAGCCCTCGCCTCTGATGCTCCGGAACGCAACCGACGGGCTCGAAGTAGCCCGATCGTGTGACGTCGTCGTACCACACCGTGGCGAATGCAGCGATCTCCCCCGACGGCGCCTCGCCCACGAGATCGAGGTCACGGCGGTACAGGGGGGCACGCATGGGGTTGCGGAGCCACGACGTGTCTCCGTCGTACTTCTCATCTGGCTCATCGGCATGGAACGCGCGCCAGCTCGCCCAGCTTCGCCGCGCCAGGTCGGCGTCGTCCGCGCCCATCGCGCGGATCGTGTACCCCTGGGGAATGGTGGGCTCGGGGATCGGCAACCCGAGATCTCGCGTGCGCAGCATCTCCTGGCAGATGGCCCGTCGCGCGTAGCCATGCCGCGCGAGCATCCCGGTCCGGAGCCCGTCCCCGTCGTGAGCGTAGACTTCGAGCACCGGCCGTCCCGACCTCAAGCTGATGGTAGACAGCTGCTCCTCCGCCACGGACAGCATCTCATCCTCAAGTTCCCCGGTTCGATAACGCGGATCTACCTGGAAGAAGGCCTGCCCTGCCCCCTCCCGGTTCAGCACCGCCGCCAGTTCCCCGCTCGACGTTTCCCAGAGCACGACGCCCGTCTCGAGGTCGCCGTCGCCAAGGTTCATGATCCCATGCCAGCGCCACCAATCGAGGCGCGCCACGTGCCACGAGTGCTGTCGTCGCCCGTTCTGTAGGTACACGTCACGCAGAAACTGCCGAATCGCCCAGTAGTCGTCCTCGTTCCTGTAAGCTCGCATCGAAAGCTTCATCGTCCCTCCTTCGTCGTGGAGTGGTGTCGGCTCGGTTCCGCGTGAGCAGCCCCTCGCGACCTGCAGGGAATCGCTCAGGAGATCGTGGTCATCCTCGCCGAACAGCAGACCCCATCCGCCTCCAGCCTTGTCCAGCTCCAGGGCACGCCCACTAGTGTAGTGTCCCTGACATGTCTTTCCGGGGCGCCGCTACTCGTGAGGCCGGCGCACCCATTACCTTCTTGCCTCTCCCCATGCGATGGGGAGAGGGTGTCCGCAGGACGGGTGAGGGGATGGTTCGAGATCAACCATTGGCAAGGCATTTCCGGGACACCACACTAGCGGACAAATCTGTAAGGTCCGACGTTGATCCTGTGCCGAGCTTGTTCGCCAGAGCGCCTACGGCGCAGCTCGATGAGGTTCAGCACGGTGTAGCCCCGCGCCGCCAGGAAGCTGATGATCGCGTCATTGTCCGGATCCACCCAGTTGTACACCGTGTCGCCACCCAGATCCTGACCCAGCTTCTCGGCGCAAGCGTACAGCCGTGAGCCCACCCCCTGCCGCCGCCACTCGGGCATCACATAGAGGGACTCCGCCCAGATAACACCCCCATCTACCCGACAGACGAGGTACCCCGTCATGGTCCCACCCATGCTCTCGGCCACGTAGATCGAGAAGTCTTTCTGAAGGTACTCGGCCAACTCCTGGCTCGCCGCCTCAGAGCCTGCTGGACACGGTCTACCCCGCAGCTGGGCCAGCGTTGCACGGAACTCCTCTATCAGCCGAACAAGATCGGAACGATCGCTGGTCCGAGCCAAACGGATTCTCAGTTGATCTTCCCCACAATCGTTTGGCGGTCTGCTCATCGGTTGCCTGATGTGCGCAGGCCTCCTTTCTGTGGTCGATCTGCCTCCCCAATCAGTAGAACTCACCGCGTCCACCCGAGCCACCCGCTCGCGTGCTGTCCAACTACAGATCCACGCGTTGCCGAGGTACTCCCGCTGCACACTCCGAACCGCAACTCAGTGGGGGCGGTCCACTTGCCGAGATCAGACCTTGCCCTCCCGCTTCTCTTTCTTCGCAGCGCGTTTCTCCTTCAGCGTCTTCTGCGGCGGTTTCTTCTTGTCCTTCCTCGTATCCAGCGACTTCGCCATCTCAAGCCTCCTACGGGCGGGGAGTTCGTTTTCCTGATCGCCTCAGGCAACCACAGAACCGGAGGATACACATCCCCCTAGCACAGCGGCAACCTCTTGAACCAGCCCTGTTTGTTGGAATCAGGCGTCCTGCAGCCCCCACGCGGCCAGGGCCCACAACGGTGGCGTTGATCGCGTACAGCGTGTGCTCCTTGCTTCTGGCCCGGGGAGATCCGCTTGCTCGGCCATGGTCGAGCGGAGCGCCTCTGAGTTGACCAAGCTGTCGGACATCTCTAGCATGATTCTCGATGATCCGGTTTCCGAAGCCCCTTGAACCAGGTGATCTCATCGCGGTCACGGCCCCATCCTCCGGCGTGGCTGCTGCCGAAACTCCCAGACTGGAGCTCGTCCTTAGGGATCTCCGTGCGCACGGGTACCGGGTCGTAGAAGGGGAATGCCTCCGCGGAGAGCGCAAGAACGCGAGCGCACCGCGGGACCACCGTGCCCATGAGCTGATGCGCTTCCTCACGGACCCCCAGGTCGCGGCACTCCTGCCCCCGTGGGGTGGCGAGCTCGCGATCGAACTGCTCACCTTCATCGACTTCGAGAGGCTGCGCTCCCTTCCACCGAAGTGGCTGCTGGGGTATTCGGACCTCAGCACACTTCAGCTGCCGCTGACCCTGATCTCCGGCTGGGCAACGGCCCACGGGCCCAACCTGATGGATCTCGCACCGAGCCAGACCGATCCGCTGACCACTTCGACACTGAAGATTCTGAGCTTGGACCCGTCCACCCCGGTTGTGCAGCATGCCTCGACGCACCATCAGATCGAGTGGAACGACTTCAGGGTCAATCCTGACGCTTCACTCAACCTCACTGAACCCACTGCGTGGAAGCGGCTGGACGGGGCAACGGCGCCGGTCGAGCTCTCCGGTCGGCTGATCGGAGGCTGCCTGGACACGATCCTGCATCTGGCGGGCTCACCCTACGGCGATGTCCCCCGCTTCGTCCGCGAATCTGGAGGGGATAGGGCAATCCTCTACCTGGAGAACGCCGAGATGGGTCCCGCAGCCCTGGTCCGTGCGCTGTGGGGGCTTCGGCTGAACGGGTGGTTCGACGGGCTCTCCGGGCTCATGTTCGGCCGTAGCAGTGGCCCAGCGCCCTCGGGCGCCGATAGCCTCACCTACGAGGAGGCGGTGCGGGCAGTCCTCGCCGATGTTCCGTACCCAGTCCTCTACGATGTGGACATCGGACACAGACCGCCGCAGCTCACGTTAATCAACGGCGCACTCGCGAACGTCTCCTTCGACGCGGGGCGTGGACACATCGCTCAGATGCGAGGATAGAGCCGACCTTCGCAAGGCGGGGTACTCCGCTGAACCCCTCTCCCGCCCTGACTTCCCCGATCGAACTGCGCTCCTCCAACGATGCCGTGCTAGGCAGAGAAGGGCCCCGGATCGGGGCGTTCCCGATCCGGGGGCCGATGCACGATCGAAGCAAGCCAGATCCCGCTGCCTACCGACCTCCGCCGATGATGTAGTACGGTTGGAGACAACACGGGTCGCAGCAGGGGTCGCAGCACGGCCCGATGACAGGTAGCGCAGAGAGCTTGAGGTGAGGATCACAAATGGGAACACCACACGGCCTGGCAGGTCGTGTGCACAGGGAAGAGCGGCAGTACGACCTGTCCGCAATCCTAACGTAGGATCGAAGAGCCTTTCCATCCGACGTCCTAACCGTGATGAGGTAGAAACCAGGCGAGACCTGAATGCCATCAGACGTCTTCTGGTGCCACAAGATCAAGGTGGTTGCGCTCGCTGGCGTGGGATAGGTGTACTCGTGCACAACCCCTCCACCCAACGCCTCCACCGACCAACCCGTGATCTTCAGCGCAATCGGGCAGCAGCAACCGCGGCCCGTGGGGACAACTACCTCGACAACAATCGGCTCCCCAATCCAGAACCCCTCATAGCACAAGGGCTCGGGCGGTGGAGGAGGACAACAAGGCGGAGGGGGACACCACGAAGGCGAAGGACAGGACTGGACCCACTGCCCCCACACCAGCCCCCCGCCCAGCACAAGACCTGCAAGCACCAACAGAGCCACCCGTTTCATGCGGTCATCACCTCGGTGCCATTGTAGCGAGAGGGCATCGCGGAGTACGTGATGCGGGCTACGCTCGCCCGTGCAACACTCTCGTGCTTCAGGCTGGTCAGGCCAGCCTCCGGATCCGCACCTCGATCTCGGGGCGATCCTTGAGCAACTCCACCAGACGGGACGTATCACTGGTCCCGTAGTGGTAGGGGTAAAGGATGCGCGGCCTCATCGCGACGGCGACCTCGGCCACCATCTTCGGGGTCATCGTGTAGGGGAGGTTCATCGGCAGGAACGCCACATCGATATCCCGAAGGGCTTTCAGCTCCGGCGTGTTCTCCGTGTCGCCCGCCACAAGCACGCGAAGGTTTCCGAAGGCGACTATGTAGCCATTGCCATGACCGCGGGGGTGGAACGGCTCGCCGCTCTCCCTCGTGTGGACGATGTTGTACGCCGGGATCGCCTCGATCGTCAGGCCGTGGACGACGCGACGTTCTCCGTTGCGCATGAGAATCCCGTCCTGGACCTTCTCCCTGCAACGCTCGGGGTGGACGATCTCCGTCGCGGAGGTTCGGATACGCGCCAGCGCCTCCGGGTCGAGGTGGTCGCGGTGGTCGTGGGTGATCAGGACCAGGTCTGCCTTGGGCAGCAGCGTGTAGTCGGCGACGCGGCTGAACGGGTCTACGTAGATCTGCGTCCCGTGGTACGTGAATAGGAGCGACCCGTGGCCAAGGGCCGTGATTTGGAGGTCGCCTTCCGATGTCCCGATCGTATCGGTCTCGAACGTCTTTAGTCTCATCTCAACCTCCTAGGCCGCCCCTAACGAGGCGGTCGTACCCTGGCCCACGAATGTCCCTATCTGCTCTGCAATGGAGCTTAGCGCATCTCCCGTCCTCCGTCTCCTTTTCTGCGCGGCTGGCCGTCTACCGGGCCCGTGAGACGAGAGGGACAGGCCGCGCTGCGCTACAATCCCCCGCCCTCGCGGGCGAAGGAGCGCCGTGCGATCCCTGAGATCCGTCTTCCACTACGCCAAACGGTACAAGCTCGCCCTTGTGCTGACGGTGGTGAGCATGCTGGCCCTCGTGGGCATCCAGCTCGTCGCCCCGTGGCTCATCCGCACGATGATCGCCGCGGTCACCGACCCCGAGGTCGGCCCGGACGCGCTCCGCTTGATAGCCCGGCTGGCATTGCTTGCCCTCGCGGTGTACGCGCTGCGGTCGGTGATGCAATTCGTCCGCTCGTACGCCGCCCACGTCGCCGGGTGGCACGTCGTGGCCGACGTCCGGCACGACGTCTACCGCCACCTGCAGCGGCTGTCGCTGCGCTTCTACGAGGACAAGCAGACGGGGCAGCTCATGTCGCGCACGGTCAACGACTCCGACCTCCTCGAACACCTCGTCGCCCACGCCATCCCCGATGTACTCGTCAACGTGCTGATGCTCGCTGGCGTCACGGCGGTGCTCGTTCGCATGAGCTGGCAGCTCGCCCTCCTCTCGATGATCCCCATCCCGTTCATCGTGTTGGCGATGCGTGGGTTCGCCCGCTATGTGCGGCCTGCGTTCCGGCAGCGTCAGGTGGAACTTGGGGAGCTCAACGCAGCCCTGAACGACAACCTCTCCGGCATCCGCGAAATCCAGGCGTTCACGCGGGAAGACACCGAGGCGGGCCGTATCTGGAGCCGCATCGTCCGCTACCGCGACTCCCTCTTGCGCGCCCTGCGGCTGATGGCCGTGTTTCGCCCTTCGGTCGAGTTCGCCGCCTCGATGGGAACGATCCTCCTCATCTACTTCGGCGGCAGGTTGGTGCTGGACAAAGCTCTGCCCATCGCCGATCTCGTCGCGTACTTCCTGTACCTGGAGCTCCTCTACCAGCCGGTACGGGCGTTGAGTGACGTATGGGAGAGCATCCAGCAGGCCATGGCGGGGGCAGAGCGGATCGGCGAGCTTCTGGAGCAGGCGCCGGATGTGGCCGAGCGACCTGGCGCAATCGAGCTTCCGGGCCGGGTGACGGGGGCAATCCGGTTCGAAGGTGTGAGCTTCCGCTACAGCGTGGGGGACATGGTGCTCGAAGACATCCACCTCGACATCCCCCCCGGCTCCGTCGCCGCCCTCGTCGGCCCGACCGGCGTGGGAAAGACGACCCTGTCCATGCTCATTCCCCGGTTCTACGACGTGACCGCGGGCGCGATCACGCTCGACGGGCACGACCTGCGCGATCTCACCCTGGACAGCTTGCGCCGCCAGATCAGCATCGTCCTCCAGGAGGTGTTCCTGTTCCACGGGACGGTGCGCGAGAACATCCTGTTCGGCCAGCCCGGAGCGGCGGAGCAGCAGATGATCGAGGCGGCCCGGGTGGCCAACGCCCACGACTTCATCCAACAGCTTCCCCAGGGGTACGACACCCTTATCGGAGAGCGGGGTGTGAAACTCTCCGGTGGGCAGCGACAGCGGCTAGCCATCGCTCGCGCGGTGCTCAAGGACGCGCCGATCCTCATCCTCGACGAGGCGACCTCGTCGGTGGACACGGAGACCGAGGTCCTCATCCAGCAGGCCTTGGTGCGGCTGATGGAAGGGCGAACCACGATCGTGATCGCCCACCGCCTGTCCACCGTGCGCAGCGCCGACACGATCGTCGTGCTCCAGGATGGACGAATCGTGGAACAGGGAACGCACGACGAGCTGATGGCCCGGGGAGGGCTGTATCAGCACCTCAACCACGTCCAGGTCGAGGATCAGCTGTTGCATGGTCCCATCCCCGAAGCCCAACGCCGTTGATCGCTCCCGTCAGCAGAGGGAAGATCACGCCACCCAAACCGTAGAGACACAAGTTCTGTAGAAGGGGGAAGACGTGGAGCAACTGAACAGGTCGGGTAGCGGCGGTCGGTTGCGGGTTAGGGCTGCCCGGCTCGTGGAGTTCCTCGGCCTGAAGCGGAGCATCCTCGGGCTCCTCTCGATGGCCGTCCTCGTGGGCATGGGGGAGCACATGGCGGAGCAGTTCCTCCCCCTCTACCTGCTCGCCCTCGGCGGCGGGTTCCTCTCGGTGGGGTTCCTGAACGGGATGGACAACCTCCTCGGCGCCCTGTATTCATTCCCCGGCGGTTACCTTGCTGACCGGATGGGCACGAAACGCGCTCTGCTCTTGTTCAACGTGCTGTCGATGGTCGGGTTTCTCATCGTCGTCCTCATTCCTGCGTGGCAAGCGGTGCTGGCCGGGGCGGTCCTCTTCCTTTCTTGGACAGCCATCTCGCTCCCCGCGACGATGGGCCTGGTGGCCCGTGCCCTGCCCAAGGACAAGCGGACGATGGGGGTGTCGATCCACTCCCTCGTGCGCCGGGTGCCAATGGCGCTCGGACCGATGGTCGGGGGGGCGTTCATCGGCATGTGGGGGGTGGAGCTGGGGGTGCGCCTGGCGTTCGTGGGGGCGCTCGTCATGGCCCTCGTGGCGGCGATCCTGCAGCAGGTCTTGATCGAGGACGACCGTAAGCCGGGGGAAGCGCGCGCGGCCTCCCAGGCGGAGGGGAACCCGCTCCGGCTATGGAAGGAGATGAGTGGGGACCTGCGGCGGCTCCTCGTGGCGGACATCCTGGTCCGGTTCTGCGAGCAGATCCCGTACGCCTTCGTGGTGGTGTGGGCGGTGGGAACGGCCGCTGCCCCCGGCCCGGTAACCGCTCTCCAGTTCGGGGTCCTGCGCTCGATCGAGATGGCCACGGCAATCCTCATCTACATCCCGGTGGCCTATCTCGCGGACCGGGGGCACAAGAAGCCGTTCGTGGTCGCGACGTTCGTCTTCTTCACCCTGTTTCCCGTGCTGCTTCTCTTTTCCCGTTCGTTCGGGATGCTCGTGGTGGCGTTCGTCCTGCGGGGGTTGAAGGAGTTCGGCGAGCCAACGCGCAAGGCGCTGATCATGGACTTCGCTCCAGAGGGGCGGAAGGCGGGGATGTTCGGCCTCTACTACCTCGTGCGGGACGTGATCGTGTCCGTGGCCGCGTTCGGCGGGGCGCTCCTGTGGTCGGTGCAGCCGGAGGTGAACCTCCTCGCCGCGTTCGGGTTCGGAGCGGCGGGCACGCTATGGTTCGCCCTGAAGGGCCGCGACCTCGGTCCAAGGAGGGAACATGCCTGACGAAGAGAGATTGATCGCGGCGTGCGGGATCGACTGCACGGATTGCGACATCCGCCGTGCACCAACGGACCCGGAACTGCAGCGCACAATCATTGAGTGGTTCAAGAAGAAGCGGAACCTCGACGTGAAGCCGGAGGCGATCCGTTGCTCGTGGTGCCGGGGTAACCGCGCCGATCACTGGTCCGCGGACTGCTGGATCCTCCGCTGCTGCGTGGACGAGAGGGGCCTCGCCCACTGCTCCCAGTGCGCGGACTTTCCCTGTTCCCGCCTTATAGAGTGGGCGAAGCAGGACGAGGGATACGGCCGGGCATTCGCTCGTCTCCAGGCAATGCGATCGGCCTCAGGGTGATCCTGCGCAGTCCCTGAGAGAGACTGAGGGGTACGTGCCTCCAGCACGTAGCTTGTGATCCGTACCGCCCTTCTTCGGCCTACAAGGTACAGGCCACGAGCTCGTGCTCTTTCTCAACTCCCGACAGCCGTCGGGCATGAAGCACGACGTTACGGTCCCTCCTGGGTGCAAAGCGTCCTCTTCTTGATCTATCCGTCGGAAGCTGATTGCTATAATCGCAGTACGAAAGGAGGCGTTCATGTCCGACCGACCACGGGGCGAGAAGGACGAGAAGGAAGAAGAGAAAGAGGAAGAGAAACGACACGAGAAGCAGGAGAAGAGCTGGGACGAGAAATGGCGCCACGATCCGGTGGGCGCGTTCGTGTGGGCGTGCATCTTCATCTGGGCGGGGCTGGTGCTCCTCGCCGCAAACACGGGGTACCTGGCGAGGCTCGCCGAGGGGTGGGGCCTTCCCAGGCTCGGCACGTGGTCCGTGATCCTCGCCGGGGCGGGGGCGCTGGTAATCGTGGGGGTGTTGCTCCGGCTCCTCATCCCATCGCTCAGGCAGGCGGTGTTCGGGGCGCTCATCGTGGGAGTGGTCCTGATCGGTGTCGGCCTGCACGAAGTGGTGGGCTGGGACGCGGTGTGGCCGACGATCCTCATCGTGGTGGGCGTCTCGATCCTTCTCCGAGGGGTCCTCTTCCGCCGCCGCTGAACAGGACCAAGATCCGGCCTAACTGCTGAGATCGCAGAGCGCGTCGAGCACAACGGCTAGACGGTTCACCGGTTCTCAGTTTCTCGGTCTGGGAGCAAGGCACCGAGAACCCTGGACTGCGGACAACGGGTATTGAATGACGGTCCACGAATAACGGACTACGGGTAACGGGGTTCCTCTGCGTTCTCCGCGACCTCAGCGGTGAGAGCTTGTCGGATCTACAGGCGGCCGAGGTTGAGGGTGGAAAGCTCGTCCCACAGGTACCGCAGCGGCGTCCACCACGCGTCACGGCCGATGCAGCGGAAGTGGGGCGGCCGCAGAGCGAGGATGATGTCCCCGATCTTGTACCGGGCGAGGATCGGCGTGGACACGACAAGGCTCCCCATCTCCCCCCGCTTCATCTCGTGGAGGAGTTTCACCCTGCCCCGGCCGGTCTCGACCTCGAACAGGAACAGGTCGTAGTTCGGGACCCACGCCCTCTTGTCGTTCTTCTGCTGGCCGAACATCCCCTCGGTGGCGCCGTAGATCTCCCGGATCGCCGCCTTCCCGTACAGGGCGTCAAGCGCCGGGGCAAGGCGGGTGTTGATCCCCGGCACGCTCCCTAGGGTCATAATTCGCACCTTCCACAGGGATTTGGGGTACACGCCGTGGGTTTCCTTCAGCCACCGGCCAAACCGGATCGCCGTCGGGGCGACCCCGCCGACGAGGGTCACGTTCTCGTCCCTGCACTTCTGGTAGGCGAACTCGAACCTGGCGTTCCAGTCGCGGGGCGTCTTCCCGCCACCCAAGGCGTCGATCTCTTCCTGCGACGGCACGGACCGGATCGGGGTCTCGCGGGAGACGTGCTTGGTGTAGATCCCCGAGCTGTAGCCGTACTCGACCTCGCGGCCCCCCACCTGCACCGTTCCCACCACAGACGGGAAGTTGAGGTTGAGGTTCACGCCCTGGAAGAGGTCGAACCGCCCTGTCTCGAGCGCGTAGTTGACCATCGCCCGTCCGGCCGCGACGCGCATCCGGAGGTCGGTCGGGGTCATCGGGATGAACTTCTCCTCGCCCTTCGTGGTGCCACGGGTGATCGCCCACCCGATCGGCGGTTCGGTGAGGAGGAGGTCCACCTCCCCCGCCATTACCCGGCCGATGAGAGGCTTGTAGTCGTCGTACGTGGCAATGGGGAACGATTTCCGGTACTCATGAAGGTTTCCCACCGATGCCGCCCCGTGTTCGCGACCGTAGCCTGTCCCACGGTAGATCTGGAGGAGCCTCGCCAGCACTTCCTCCTGGCGCGCAGCGGGATCGGCCACAGCGTCGTGCCACGGCTTCACGAGGGACTGGAGCTGCTCGATCGCCTGTTCGAGGGCTGCCATGACGGTTCAGAACCCGCAGCGCTCGCGAAGTTCGATCTCGTGGATCTCCTCGACGATCAGCGCTGGCAGCAGGTAGGTCGCCGACCTGTCCACACTGATCCAAACCTCCTCTCCTGCCGGAACGAGTCTTCCCCGCACCTGCACGTTCTTGCCCGTGAGCGACTCGAGCAGAGGATCGTCTTCCCACGGCCAGCGCGGTTCCCCCACGAGCACGTAGAACCCGTCGAGTCCGAGGCCGAACTCCCCTGTCTGAAGGAGGTAGAGCGGTCCCTCGCTCCGCGAGCACCAGAACTGACGGACCGAGAGGATGTACCCGGTGAGGGCGACCGGATCGTCGCGGGGCTCTTCGCCAAACCGAACCGTGATCCGAAGCGCCTCCTCTTCGTACACAACGCCGGAGAACAGCGGGGCGATCGTCACGGCCAGGCTGTCCATCGTCGGTCCGGGAGGCCCCTTCCGACCGAGGAGGATGAGAGCGTTGGGAGTCTCCTCCAGCTCGAACGGTCCGAGCTGGCGCGTCTGCCCCGGCGCGACCACGAGGAACGGGTAGAACGAACGGATGGAGATCGAGTTCGTGTCCTTCATGAACACGGCCGCCGAGAACTCGTACACGGTGGCCCCGAAGAGACTCGAGTCCGCGGTGTTCGCGATCTCAACCATCACGTCGAGCGCTCCCGCACCCCATCCCACGGTGCTCCCCACAGCGAGCAAGACCGTCATTATCATCGTCCCGAGTGCTTGCCTGCCCCCAACTTGCGTCCGCATGATGCCTCCTTGGAAAGAGCGCAAGGCGCCCTGTGTCCCAATCCCGATTGTACGCGCGAAGCTCCGACCCACGCGGGGGCGTCTGCACGAGGACCCGCAACGAGGACCCGAAGGGGCAGTCGGCTCGCCGCGCGATCGCGTCGAGAACGTGAACTGATGGGGACTACATTGGGCTGGGTCCACCGCCAGGCCGGGGTAGTGGAGGGCTGAACTGGACTGGGATCAAGAACAGGCGAGGCGAAGACCGTCTGGATTCCCGAGTCGAGCATGCGCCAGTAGGGAACAATCCGCCGCTATTCGCGAGCCCTGGCGCCGACGTTGAACCCAGCCGTAGCCCCTGCGGCGGCGAGGGGCGGGGCAAACGGCAGAACGTTCTCCGGGATCTGCAGAGAGATCCCGATCCCCAGAGCGACCCCTGTCCCCGCGGCTGCGCCGAGGAAGCACAAGCCGATGTTGCCGTCGATCCCAAAAAGCGATCCCGCCACGATCACCCCCAAGCTCGATCCCACGACCGTGCCTCCGGTGAAACCGAGGAACGCGCCGAAGATGACCCGAGCGAGGGCGTCCCAACCTGTGGCGCCGAAGGCGAACGCCCACGATAGGGTGTAGGCACCGATCACCGCTCCCGCGTAGCCGCCGAGCGTGCCGGCCAGGAACTCGGGAAGGACCGCGTTCTCGGGCTGCACCGCGAACGCCGACACACCCGCCAGAACGAGCGCTAAAGCCACCACCATCATCTTCTGCACGACCGTCACCTCCCAGAGAATCAACTTTAGTCTACTGCTCGCGTCGATGAGAAGCCAGGAGACGCCGTCGGCATTCGCCCGCCATGGTTGGCCACGCTATCATGCCGGTGGAGGACGTGGGATGAAAAAGACACTGGCAGGCGGGATAGCGTTGTTCCTGATCGGTTGGGCAGCGCTGGCTGTGGATCTGTCCGGCGCGTGGACGACCCAGTTAACGTTCACCTCGGGCGTCGCCTCCCCGAGTACGACCTTCACCCTTCGCTTGGTGGGCTCAGGGTGGGCCCTCACCACGGCATGGGATCCAGCGCTCCCGGAGCTGAGCAGTCACACCCTTGCCCTCAACGGAAGCCTGGGACCCCTGGGCATCGTTGCCGGGGCCTCGTTCCAACTGAGCGCGCCCGGCGGGTCTCCCGCGCTTCGCCAGCACGGGGACCTCGCTCTGTGGTCGGCTGACGGGTTCACGTTCCGCAGCGGGTTCGTCTCGTTCGAGCTTGCGTTGGGGAACCTGACCTTGCAGCTCACGCTTCACCGCGGTCCTGGCGAGTAGGGCGCAGAGGGAGGTTCCGTGGCGCGACCGAAGGTCATCCTCTTCGACGCGGTCAGCCTGGACGGGCGGCTGGACGGCGGAGTCGCCAACGCGGTGGACATGGTCCTCTACTACGGGATCGCCGCTCACTTCCACGCCGACGCGATGCTCTCCGGCTTAGAGACGATCCTCACTGGTTTCGCCGGGCAGGAGGAGCTTCCCGTGGGGAGCCCCCTATCGGATACGAAGGAACTCCATCCCCTCGCTATGCCGAAGCTCATCATGGCCGACAGTCGAGCCCGGATCCACCTCTGGCGTCTCCTCCGCGCCCTACTGGGGGGGGACGTGATCGCCCTCGTCTCCCGGCACACGCCTCGGGCATGCCTGGCCGAGCTCGATCGGGCGGGTGTCGAGCACGTTGTGGCGGGCAAGGAGCGCGTGGATGTTGCGCTCGCCCCCCTCCCCTTGCGGCTCGTCCATCTCGAGAAGATCGCCGAAAACGTGCTCTGGCTGCGGTACAAGGTGAAGCGAGCCCCGCTCGCCTAGCCGTCCCTGCCCAGGTACTTAGGGTTGAAGGACCTCGGGTGGGAGGATGCGGACCTCCCGTACCTCCGGGAACTGAAGCGCCGTCTTCTCGACCTGTGCCCGCAGGATCCCCGTCCGGCACGCCCCGCCCGAAGTCCTGTGCTCCGGATCCAAGAGCGACATGGTCAGCAGCCCGTCCTTGAGGAACACCACGCTCAACCTCACCCCAGGAAGGGGGTACTCCGAGGCGTAGCCCTCCTCGATCTCCCAGGGAAGGAGCCCTTGGCCGAGCAAGAGCTTCAGCTCCCCCTCGACGGGTTCGGCGTGGGTCGGCACCCAGCGGGCCAAGGGCATCACCGCTTCGGGACTACAGGCCATGGCGCCGTGGAGGAGCAGATCTACGCCGGCGTGGTAGGCGTACACGCGGACAACCCACACGTCGTCAGGAACCTGCCCGGAAGGAACGTCGGGAACACGCACCAGAAGGTCTCCCGCCACCCGATACTCGAACTCCCGATCCACCAGCTTCAGGCGAACCACGTACCCCGACGTGATCATCTGGGCGTACATCATCCCCGGTTCGCGCACCCCGAGGCTCGTGTCCGCAAAGTCGCGGGCGAGAACCTCGACGATCTCGATCCTTCGTGCGCAGACGGCCAGGTCTTCGGCAAGAGAGGCTTGGGCCCACGCCGCCGCGCGGCGGGCCTCCGGGGCTGCTTGCCACGATGGCTCGTCGGCCCCGGCAACCATGAACGGGGGCAGAGGTTCAAGGAAACGCTGTGGGGCGATGAGAACCCTCTTTCCACCGGCATCCTCTGCCACGGAGAAAGACACGACGGTGTACCCTTCGCAAGGGTCTCCCCATGTAAGCGTGTAGGCACCTACAGGGAGCCGGATCCGCCAGTCCGTGAACACGCGCTCCGCGCCGGGATCGAGGGTCAGGGTCTCAGAGAACGAGGCGACGATGCGCCACGATCCGACCTGCGGCACGAGCGACCAGCCGAGTTCGGCCGGCCGTTCGACGTACCCCGCCGGGCCGACCGGAGCCACCCCGCACCGGATCCGGACGATCCCATCGGCCTCCATGCTCAGCCTGATGTCCGGACGCAGCGCTTCGACCAGCGGCCCCGCGGCCGCCGCCCACCCCACCAGTGCACACACGATGACCACCCATGCTCCGTACCTCACACCGCACCTCCTTGGGCGCGCCCTCGCGCTATCCGCTTCGCGTTCCAGCGCCGCGCCATCACGTTCCGAGTATAGGACAGATGCGCGCTCTGCCCAAGAGGCTGGTGTTGACGCTGGCCCGACCTCGGGAGTAGAGTCGCGGACATGGCCCTAACCTGGTCACGGGAAGAGGCGCGGCTCTACCAACTCGCCGCGGTTGGATTGCACGGCAAGCGGTACTCCGAAGGAGAAGAAGGAATCCGTCAAGCATTCCGAGATCTGAGGGCGGTCCAGCTCGACCCGCTCCCTATCCTAGGGCGGAACCACGACCTCGTCCTCCAATCCCGCGTCATGGGCACGCATCCGGCGATGTTCCTCGACCTCCTGCACCGCGAGCGGTTGGGGTTCGAGTACTGGGACAAGATGTTGTGCGCGATCCCGATCGAGGAGTTTCCCTTGCTGCGGGCGCTCATGGAAGCAGGAGGGGAACGGTGGGAACAACAGCGCGAAGAACGCCTGGATCGAGACCACCCTGGAGCGAAGGACGCGGTGCTGAAGGCGATACGGGGAACTGGCCCTTTGTCCACAGCCGAGCTGAAGAAGCTCTCCGTGGCCCAAGGCGAACACCGGGGGTGGAAGACGACCCAGGCTGCGGGGGCGGCGCTTGAAGTCCTGTGGAACAAGGGCCGACTTTCCGTCTCCCATCGTGTGAACTACCGCCGGTACTTCGATCTCACGGAGAGGGTCGTCCCGCGACGAATCTTCTCCCAGGCCACCCCGAGCTGGGAGGGGTTCCTCCGCCATCTGCTGCGGAAACGGGTGGACATGGTGGGGCTTCTTCCCGCGGGCGGGGCGGCCGAGACGTGGATGTCGCTGCGTCAGGCCCGCAGCGATGGGTTGCCCCAACGGATGGCCGAACAGGGGGACCTGGCCTTGGTTCAGGTGGACGGGGTGCGCACCTTGTTCTACGCCCGACCCGACGCGGCGAAGGTCCTGCGCGCGGCAGAAAAGGCCTCGCTTGACGATCAGGCCAAGATGATCGCCCCGCTCGATCCCCTCCTATGGTGTCGGGACGCCCTGGCCAAGGTGTGGGGGTTCGCCTACGCGTGGGAGGTGTACAAGAAACCGGAGCAGCGCACCTACGGGTACTACGTGCTCCCCGTGCTCCACCGGGATCGGTTCGCGGGGCGGTTCGACGGGAAGTACGAGACGAAGACGAACACCCTCCATGTGCTCGGGTACTGGAAAGAACCGGACGGGTTTCCCCTCAAGCATCCGGCAATCCGCGACGCGTTCGGGCGGTTCCTCGACTACCTCGGGGGGAAGAAGATCGTCTGGCCCGCGCGCTCATAGCACTGCGCTATCTCTGAAATGGGCGTTCGGCTGTAGCGGCGGGCTTCATGCCCGACGGCCGTTCGTCGCAGACGAGCTGCGACACTACAGAATCGTGGAACAACCGTCGGACACGAGATCCGACGCTACGGAGACGGCGAATGCAGCTGCATTCCAGCCGATCGTGCCGGGGCCTTGCCGTCGCCGAGGCGCCCCAAGGCGATAGAATGCACCCGTATTCCAAGGAGGTGGATCGGATGAGATTACTGACACGGGTTGTTGCTGGCGGTGGAGTAGCGGCGTTCTTCTTCTTTTCCTGGGTTATCATGATGCTCTGGAACAGCATCGTCGTGGGGCATCTCGGCCTAGCGGTTCCTCTGTCGTACCTGCAGACGTGCGGGCTGTGGTTCATGATCATTCTCCTCTTCGCCTGGACCGGGATCGGCGTGCGGTGGCAGTTCCGCAAGGTGTGGTACCCCGAGCGTCGGAGCGAGGACTTCGGCCGCGACATCGAGCGGAAGATCAAGAGCGGCTTCACCCGTTGGGTCGGCGCAGAGAAGGATATGGACTGGGACGAGCTCGGGGAGAAGATCGAGAAGAAGATCAAGTCACGCATCAAGGACTGGCTCGCTGAGGAAGGCTGATCGGGGTAGCGAACCAGGAGAACAACACTGCAGAAGGACAGCGGGACAGCTCCCGACTCCGCCCTTTCTTGCTTCCTCCGGGGCGCTCCCTCGGCGGGTGCTGCTACTCGTCGCGGCGAACGGTGAGGCGCGACCGTTCCTGAGCTACGACCCTAACCCGGTCGCCCTGGCGCACGGGGTCGCCCTCGGCGCGGGCCCGCCAGTACTCGCCCCTCACGAGCACCCAGCCTTCCGGATCGAGGTCGTCTTTGGCCACACCGGACAGGCCGACCATCGTCGTGAGAGATCGCGGCCTTCGGCGCTGGGCGAGAAGTCCCTTCGAGGCGATGAACAGGAAAAGCAGCGTCACCGTCCCCACCGTGGCGGCGACGGTGATCCACGATAGCCGCAGCGGTGTTCCCTCGAGCTCGAACAACGAGAACGACCCGATGAGAAGGCTCACCACGCCGCCGGTGGTGAGGATCCCGTCGGTGGGGGTGAACACGTCCAGCACCATCAGCAGAACCCCGAACAGGATCAGGCCCATTCCGACGAAGCTGATGGGGAGGATCTGCAGGCCGAGCAGGGCGAGCAAGAGCGAGATCCCGCCTCCGACGAGGCCGATCCCGATCCCCGGGGTGAAGAACTCGTAGATCAGGCCGTACAGCCCGAGCATGAGGAGGATGTAGACAAGGTTCGGGTCGGCGAGGTAGGAGAACAGCCGGTCCTTGAACGTCATCCCGATTTCCCGCACGGGCAGGCCTGTGGTGTGCAAGACACGCCCGTCGGGGAGGGCGTAGCCATCGAGCGCGGCGAGGAGGGCGGAGAAGGAATCGGCGATGAGCTCGATCACGCCCAGGTCGAGGGCCTCGGTGGCCGTCAGCGTGGCAGATTCCCGCACGGCCCGCTCCGCCCAGTCGGCGTTCCGGCCCCTCAATTCAGCGACAGAACGGATCCGCGCCACCGCGTCGTTCACCGCCTTCTGAACGATGGGATCGTCTTCCGTGGCCGACTCCCCGGTGATCGCCACCGGGTGAGCGGCGCCGGTGCTTGTGCCGCGGGCCATCGCCGCCAGGTCGGCGGAGATGAGGATGAACGTGCCGGCGGACGCGGCCCGCGCCCCTGGCGGCCCAATCCAAACTGCCACCGGGACCTCGGAGGCGAGGATCGACTCCATGATCTCCTTCATCGCCGTGTCGAGGCCGCCCGGGGTGTCGAGGACCAGCACGACAAGCGATGCGCCGACGCGGTTGGCTTCCGCCAGGCCGCGCACGACGTAGCTGCTCGTGGCCGGGTTCACCGTCCCATCGAGGGACAGCCGCACCACCTCCCCTGCTGCGGACAGGAAGGCCATCAGCACAGCAACCGCCACGATCACAGACCGACGCATCGCCTCCCATTGTAACGACCCGGGGCGTTGCGATCTGCCCCTGCCCATCTGCGCGGAGCCCATCGAGAGGAATCTGGAGAACGGGGAACGTCCGCTATACTTGCCCCGATGAGGCGCTGGATCGGCGGGATCGTGGTCGGGGGGCTTCTGTGGGGGATGTGGGTCCTCCTCTGGCGGGGGGCCGCATGGCCGATCCTGGCGCTGGGGGGCCTGTTCCCGGTGGCCACCCTCGGGGCCACGAAGGCGGGCACCCTGCCGATGGACTTCCCCCTCTCGGCTTGGTTCCGCCTGGACCTGTGGCTGGCGTTCGCGGGCACGGTGTGTGCTCTCGTCGTCGCGGCCGTAGCCCGCACAGGGTGGGCGATCCTCACCGGCCGCGTTCGGTCCGGGATCATCGCCATTCCGATCCGCGTCCGGTCGGAGATGGGGCAGCTCCTCCTCTTGTGGGCGATCACGATCACGCCGGGGACGATTGCCCTGCTTGTGGAGGAGGACACGGCCTACGTGCACTGCCTGCATCGACCCTCAGGCCCGTGCCTGTCGGGAACCACGCTCGTCGAGAACCTGCTCGTGAGGCTGTGGGGATGAGAACCGCTGTGTTGGTCGCCCTTGTCTTCACCGCGCTCCCCCCGCTAGGGAGGCTGTGGTTGGGGCCCACCCTGTGGGATCGTCTGACGGGCGCGGCGTCGCTCAACGTGCGGGTGACCCTCGCGTTGGCGGCGGAAGCCGCGTTCGCTGGGCACGGAATCCTCCTCGACGTGGCGCTCGCGTATGCCGTGCTGGGATTTCTGGGCACCGTCCTCGTCGCCCGGTTCGGGGAACGGGGGCAACGGTGATTGGAACCGTCCTCCTTATCGCCGGGTTGGCCCTCCTGTTCCTGAGCGGCGTGGGGCTGCTGCGCTTTCGTGGGCCGTACGAGCGGCTCCAAGCCTCGGGGGTAGGCGACATCGGGGGAGCGGTTCTGTTCCTGGTGGGGTTGGTCGTGCGCTTGGGTTGGGAGGCGACCGGGGGGATACTCGTCGCCCTGACCGTGTTCTTCGTGTTTACGGGGCCTCTCTCGACCCACGCCATCGCCAAGGGCGCGTTCGTGCGCGGCGAGCGCCCCCACGAGGAGTAAGGCGGCATGGGCGCAATCCTCTTCTCGGCGCTAACCCTGGCCCTTGCCGTGTTCGCCCTCACCCAGCGTCGGCTCTTGTGGGGGGTGATCGGGGTCGGCGCGCACTCGCTGGCGCTGGCCGGTGTGTACCTGTTCCTCGCCGCTCCCGACGTCGCCCTCACCCAAGCCGCGATCGGGTTCGGCCTCGTCACGTTCATCTACCTCCTCGCGTTGCGCCGCACGGGAAAGCTGACCGTGGTGGCCGTAGAGACGCCGCCCCTTCTCCACCAGGAGGGGCAGCGGGTGGCGGGGTTGGAGTGGGAGATCCTGTCCCGGTTCGGCCGACACCTCCACCAGGACGTCGAGGTGCTGTGGGTGACGCGAGCGGAGATCCCACGCCTCCTCCGCGCAGGTGAGGCCGACATCGGAGCGGGAGGGTTTCTCCCACGGTCGGAAGACAGAGTCCTTCTCTCCCGCCCCCTCGTGCCGACACGGATCGTCACCGTGCGCTGCGCCCCAGGACCCCTCGGGGCGGTGGCCGGAGACCGGGGTGAGGACCACCTCCCTGCTGACAGAGCGACGTACGAGGATCACAGGGAGCTGGCTTCCGCTCTCGGCGCGGGCGAGGTCGGCGGCGTGGTGGCCGATCTGCTCCACGTTCGGCAATGGATCCTCAGCGGCGAGGTTCAGCCCAGCAAGACCTCGGACCAGGAGGAAACTTCGTTCCGATTCGCAGTCGCCCCGGGTGAGGAGGACGTCCACCAGGCGCTGGACGCGTTCCTTGCCGAACTGGAGGCGAACGGGGAGCTGGCCCAACTGGTGCGGAGGTACGTCGGATGAGAGTCCTGGCCGCTCTCTCTCTGCTGGTGCTGATGGGTCTGCTTGCCCTCGGCGTGAGCGGGGTGTTCCCGCGGCCCGCGCTCCCGCCCATGGACGAGGTAGCCGCGGAGTGGGGCGCGAAGAACGTGGTCGCAGCGATCGTCCTTGGTGTCCGGCTGTGGGACACGTTGTTCGAGATCCTCGTCTACGCGATGACGATGGTCGGCGTAAAACTCGGGCTGCGCCTCCTGCGCTGGGAGCACGCGATTCCGCCGATCCGCGAGACCCCGCTCCTGCGGCGGTCGGCCGACCTCCTTCTCGGTCCCATCGTGGTGTTCGCCCTTTACGTGGCAGTGAGCGGGCACCTCGGTCCGGGCGGCGGGTTCCCAGCGGGGGCGATCCTGGGGACGGCGCTCCTGCTCCTGGCGTTGGCCAAGGGTGTAGAGCGGTTGAGCGCGGAGATCCACGAGCCCTCCCTGGAGTGGGCCGAGTACGGGGCGATCGTGGCCATCCTCGCCGTGGCCGGGGGCCTGCTTCTCGTGGGCCGCCGCGGGAGCGGATACCTGATCGCAGCGAACGTCCTCATCGCTCTCGAGGTGGGAATCGGCGCCTGGGTGGTGCTTCACCGGTTCGCGAGTTCGCGGGGGGAGGTGTAACGTGGAAGGTTTGGCAGCGGTAGCGCTGGCGATCGCCTTGGCGGGATTGGGGTTCTGGAACCTTATCGTGCGACGGAACCTCATTTGGAAGCTTCTCGGTCTGAATGTAGCCGCGAGCGGGGCGATTTTGTTCCTCGTCGCGCTCGCCCATCGGCCGGGAGCGCGGCCGCCGATCGTCGGCCTCGGGCCGGGCCCGTCCGCCGATCCGCTGCCCCACGCCCTGGTTCTGACCGCGATCGTGATCGATTTTGCGACGTTGGCGCTGGCCCTCGTGTACGTGATTTTTCTCACCGAACACCGCCACACCCAGGACGTCGAGCGACTGGAGCGCGACGAGGAGCGCGGGTGGCCGCAGCCCTAAGTGGTGTCCTCGCCTA
Organism: Thermotoga sp.; assembly: GCA_020724765.1. Taxonomy (GTDB): domain Bacteria; phylum Bipolaricaulota; class Bipolaricaulia; order Bipolaricaulales; family Bipolaricaulaceae; genus Bipolaricaulis. The sequence goes on from DYGJ01000003.1 coordinate 22,340, forward strand.
CCTCGGCCTGGGCGTTCTCGGGCTCATCGGGGCACCGCGAACGTTCTCCCTGCTCGCCCTGCTGGGAGGGACGGTTTCGTTCGCGTTGTGGACTCCCGGGTTCCCCGAGGTTCTCGTGGGAGGCCTTCCGTGGGGGGTCGCCCTCGCCGGCGACCCGTGGGCGGTGGGACTGTGGGCTCTGGCCCTTGTCCTCCACGCCACGCTGCTCATCCACGCCCGCGCCCGACGGGACGCGTTCCATCCCCTGACCACGGTGCTCATCGGCACGTGCCTCGCGGGTTCCCTGTCCCGGGATCTGTTCAACCTCTACGTTCTGATGGACCTCTCCTCGCTCCTCGCCCTCGTCCTCATCGCCTCTGGCCGCCGCGTGCGCGCGGTGTGGGCCGGACTCCAGTACCTCGTCTTGACCGAGGTCGGGCTGACCCTGTACCTGTTCGGCCTTGGCCTCGTCTACGCCCGGCTGGGGACGCTCTCCGTGTCCGCGTTGGCGGGACAAGGGCCGAACCTCTCCGATCCTGCCCTTGCCGCAGGAGTGGGACTGCTCCTTGCGGGGACGGCAGTGAAGACGGGGGTGTTCCTCCTCGGCTTGTGGCTTCCCCAGGCCCACGGCCAAGCCCCGACCGAAGTGTCGGTGCTCCTGTCGGGGATCGTGGTCAAGATCGGGGTCGTGGCCCTGGCCAGGCTTTCCGAGGCGTTCCCGGTGGGGACGGTGCTTCTCCTTCTGGGAATCGTGACCGGGTTCGGCGGGCTTCTGTACGCCCTGTGGGAGAGGGATCTCAAGGTGTTCCTCGGGTTCCACACCGTGTCCCAACTCGGCTACATGCTGATGGGCCTCGGGCTCGGCGCGGGAACTGGAGCCCTCCTCTATGTGGTCGCCCACGGGCTGTTCAAAGGGCTCCTGTTCCTCGCCGCAGGGGAGGCCGTGGAGCGGGTCGGCAGGCGCGAAATCACGAGCTTGGCCGGGCAGCTCTCCCTCCCCGTGGCCGTGGGACTGGGCGTGGGAGCGTGCGCGATCGCCGGACTTCCACCCCTGGCCGGGTTCGCCGCAAAGGGGCTTCTCGCTCAGGGCGCGCCCGCGTGGGCCAAGGCGCTCTTCTACGCGCTCGGCCTCGGTACCGCGGCATCGTTCTCCAAGCTCATCCCCCTGTTTCGGCCGAAGGAGGGAGGTCTGGTCGGCGGACTCCCGGTCCTCGCCGCAGCCGTGCTGGGCCTCGGACTCGGAGGAACGGTTCTCGTCTCCGGGCTTCTCAACCTACGCGCGTGGGGCGAGGCGTTCCTGATCGTGGCGGCTGGGTATGGCACGTACCTCGGGCTGCGGCGGATCCATCCCCGCCTCCCCCGGTGGGGCTTCGACTGGGCCGTGGTGAGCCTGCTCGTGGGAGCGGTGGGGGTCGCGGGCCTGGTCACGCTAGGTTGGTTGTAGGGCGATGGGATTCCACACGCAGAAGGGGATCTCGTGACCGCGGCCCTGGCAGGGGTCCTCCTCTACCTCGCGCTGGGGGTTGCCGGAATCCTCGGCGCGGGGAGGCTGGCCGCGCTCCTCGCGATGATCGGAGCGTGGGTCTCGTTTCTGTTCTGGGCGCCGGGGTTCTCCGTCGAGGTGCTGGGAGGCTCCCCGTGGGGGATCCCCCTCGCCGGGGACACCCTCGCCGTCGCGTTCTGGGCGTTGGCCCCCCTCGTGCACGCCGCGGTATGGTGGCACGAGCGGCACCGTTCCACCACTTTTCACGGCCTGGTCACGCTGCTCGTGGGCACGTGCTTAGCCGCCGTCCTCTCCCGAGACCTGTTCAACCTGTACGTTCTGCTCGATCTCGGCTCCCTCCTCTCCGTGGTTCTCATCTCCTACGACCGGAAGCCGCGGGCCGCGTGGGCGGCGCTCCGCTACCTCCTCCTCTCCGCGTTGGGGATGCTCGTCTACCTTCTCGGAATCGGGCTCGTGTACGGCGAACTCGGTACCCTATCCCTCGTCCGGATCGCAGAGATCGCTCCCAACCTCTCCCACCCCCCCCTCGCGGTGGGTGTGAGCCTCCTCATCATGGGGGCAGTCGTGAAAGCAGGCGTGTTCCTGTTCGGGTTGTGGCTGCCGCCCGCCCACGGCCACGCCCCGACCGGCGTATCCGTGATCCTGTCCTCGCTGGTGGTGAAGATGGGCGTGGTCGCACTGGCCCGCCTCGCCGAGGCGTTTCCCATTGGGCTGATCCTCGCTGTTCTCGGCCTATTCACCGGTCTGGGAGGAATGATCTACGCTCTGTGGGAACCGGACCTCAAGGTGTTCCTTGCGTTCTCGACCGTTTCGCAGCTCGGCTACATGTTGATCGGGTTCGGGGTGGGGGGCGCGGCGGCGTTCGGGGCGACGCTGTTCCTCATCGCCCACGGGCTGTACAAGGGCCTGTTGTTCTTGGCCGCCGGCGCGGCGATCGAGGAACGGGGTGAGCGGACCTTCGACCAACTCGCGGGGAACCTCTCGTGGGGAGTGGCCTTAGGGCTGGCGGTGGGGAGTTGGGCGATTGTCGGGCTTCCCCCGCTGGCCGGTTTCGCTGCCAAGGGTGCCCTGTCGGCAGGCCTTCCCCCTCTTGCCAAAGGGTTGATCGTGGCCCTCTCCGTGGGCACAGCGGCGGCGTTCTCCAAGGTCCTCCCGCTCCTGCGCTCCCGCGGCCCGAAACGGGGCGCGGAAGCAGGGGTAGTGGGCCTTATCCTGGCACTGAGCGCGTTCGGCGCGTGGGGGTTCTTCTTCGTACCCACGGTGCGCAACCCGTGGGAGTGGGCGATCGGCGGGGCTACCCTCGTCGCGGGCTATGGGGTGCACCGCATCGTGCGGAGCGCGAGTCCGGTTCTGCCCCAGCTCAAGCTGGCCAACGGGATGGTCGCCGTGCTGTTGGCAGCGGCTGCCTTGGCAGCGGGGTCTCTGTTTCTGGGGTAGAGCTTCGGCGGGGCTGTTTGGGCCATCGCAAGCGAGTCGCTACAATCGACGGCAAGGAGGGAACATGTCAGAGGGGAAGATACGGGTGAAGGGCGAGTTCGCGGGGATGTTCTGGTTCGCGGGGTGGCTGTTCACGCTGGCGTTCACGAAGCTCCTGTGGTGGCAGGCGATCCTCGCGCTTGTGATCTGGCCGTACTACCTCGGAGTCCGTCTGCGGTAGAGCTCCGGCGAGTAGAGAAAAGGAGACCCACGGGGACGCTTGCTGGCTCCCCGTGTCGTGGTCTACGCCCGGCAGGATTTGAACCTGCGGCCTTTGGCTCCGGAGGCCAACGCTCTGTCCCCTGAGCTACGGGCGCGTTAGGACAGCCACAAGTCTAAGGTCCACAAGTCGAAAGTCCAACTCGGTCTTGGACCTGCGACTTGGGACTCTCGACTGCCTTTTCCTGCGGAGGGAGTGGGATTCGAACCCACGGCTAAGGCTCAACACCCCAGCAACGGCTTAGCAAGCCGTCGTCTTCGGCCACTCGACCATCCCTCCAACAAACCTCATTCTACGCCGGGCACGGACGGGGCGCCAAACAACCCTACAGAATCCCGCTCCGGAACCGGCTATCATCGGACTATGACCCCCAACTGCAACCATCCCCTTCATCGCTACCGCGGGTTCCTCCTCGACATCGACGGGGTGCTCGTGCGCGGAGAGACGCCCCTCCCCAACGCCCCCGACGCCCTGGCCCATCTTCGTGCGATCGGCCCGGTGGTCTTGCTCACGAACAACTCCACCAAGTCGCGGCAGAGAGCGGCGACGCACCTGAGCGAGCGGGGGCTGCCCGTGAGCCCGGACGAGGTGATCCCCAGCTCGTTCGTCGCTGCCCGCTACCTGCGGACCGAGCATGGCCTGGTGCGATTCTGGTACCTCGGCGAAGGGGGGATCCCCGAAGAGATGGCGCTCACGGGGCACGTTCTCGTGGAGCCCCTCCACGCGGAGTGGATCGTGGTGGGCATGGATCGAGCGCTGACCTACGCCAAGCTCGCCCAAGCTCTCCGGGCGCTCCTCGCCGGAGCGCGCCTTCTGGCAACGAACCGCGATGCCACCTACCCCACGAAGACCGGTCTTGTCCCCGGTGGAGGGGCGGTGGTTGGGGCGTTGGAGGGGATGGGGTTCCCCCCGGAAGTGGTGGTGGGCAAGCCCTCACCTATCGCGTACCACGCAGCGCTGAAGGCTTTGGGGATCGCTCCGGAGGAAGCGCTGATGATCGGGGATCGGTTGGAGACCGACATCGCGGGTGGGCACAGCGTTGGAATGAACACGGCCCTCGTCCTATCCGGGATCTCCACGGTCGCGGGCATCGAACAGACGGGGATCCGTCCGACCTGGGTCGCCCCCGATCTTGCAGCGCTCGTGCGCGGAGAGGTCCTCACCCTGTGAGGCGTCATGGCTAGAAGAGAGCCAGGAGATCCAGCGGTACGCATCACTCTGGTCGGACTCTGTGTCAACCTCGGGCTGACCGCAGTCAAGTTTGGGGTGGGCCTCGCCTCGGGTTCGATGGCCCTTGTGGCTGACGGCGTGCACTCCCTCTCGGATCTCGTGACAGACCTCGTGGTCCTGGGCGGTCTCCGTCTCTCCCGGCGCCCGGCCGACGCCTCCCACGCCTACGGGCACGGGAAGTTCGAGACCTTAGCCACGGCCCTTGTTGCACTGGCGTTGTTCACCGCCGGGGGCTGGATCGCGGGGGAGGGTGTGCTGGCCCTCATCCGGGGCGCGGTCTCCGTCCCCGGGCCGATCGTGGCCGGGGCAGCCGCCGTGTCCGTGGTCGCCAAGGAATGGCTGTTCCGCGCCACGCGGCGGGTGGCGCGGGGACTGCGGTCAAGCGCGCTCGAAGCGAACGCCTGGCACCATCGCTCCGACGCCCTGTCGTCGGTGGCCGTGCTCGTGGGCGGAGTGGCGGCCACGGCGGGATTCGCCCAGGGCGATCAGGCAGCGGCCATCGCCGTGGCCGTGCTCATCGGGTGGGCGGCGGCGGGCATCCTGCGGCGGGCGCTCTACGAGTTGACCGAGGGCGCCCTCTCGGAGGCGGAGCAAGACCAGGTGGCGCGAGCGATCGCCGCGGTGGACGGAGTGCGAAGCTGGCACAAGCTGCGCACCCGGAGCTCGGGGCAGGGAGCGTTTGTGGACGTGCACATCCAGGTAGATCCTCACCTTTCCGTCGCGAAATCGCACGCCATCGCGTCGCGGGTAGAGGCTGCAGTGCGCGATGCCCTTGGCGGAGCGGCCTCCGTCGTTGTCCACGTCGAGCCGGCCAGCGACGCCAGACCGAGCGGTGGACCAGATTTCTGAGACCTCTCGCCCTCGGGCAAAGCGATAGGCGGGGAAACCTAGAGCTGCGATTGTCGTCCTTCACCCTCATCGAACGCGAACCCTTTGCGGAATAGGCTCGCACACGCGTCTACTACCTGTGGGTCGTAGAGCCGGCCTTTTCCCGCCTCGATCTCGGCGAGGGCGGCCTCGATCCCCAGGGCCGGCCGGTACGGCCGGTGCGAACTCATCGCCTCCACAACATCGGCAACAGCCAAGATCCTCGCCTCGAACAGGACGACGTCGCCTTTGAGCCCTCGCGGGTAGCCCGACCCGTCCAGTCGCTCGTGGTGCTGGTAGACGATCTCCGCCACCGGCCATGGGAACTCGATCCCCCGCAGCACGTTGAACCCGGCCTCGGGATGCGCCCGCACCAGGTACATCTCCAGCTCGCTCAACTGTCCGGGTTTGCTGAGGATCTCGGCGGGCACAACGACCTTTCCCACGTCGTGCACGAGGGCGGCGATGCGGAGGCCGTCCTGTTCCTCCGACGGAAGGCCTAGCTCGCTGCCCAGGGCGGCGACGAGGTCGGCCACGCGCCGCTGGTGCCCCGAGGTGTACGGATCGCGGAGCTCGATCGTCGAGGCGAGGGCGTTCACGATGTCGTCGAACATCCTTCTCACCTTCGCGTAGCTCTCACGGAGCTCCTTTTCCGCCTCCTTCCGCGCAGAGATGTCGCTCAGCACCCCGCGAACCCCCCCCGGCCGCCCGTTCGCATAGAACGCCTTGCTCAAGCTGCGAACCCACAGGACCTGCCCTACCTTGCCGATGACGCGATGCTCAAGGGGTTCCGAATGGCCGGCGAGGGTCCTCTGGAAGGCTTCGGCAACCATCGGTCGATCATCTGCGTGTACGAACTGGGCGAACGAGCGTCCCGCGATTTCCTCAGGAGCGTACCCCCCCAGTGCTTGGACTGCCGGGCTGATGTACGTTACGATTCCGTCCCCGTCTGCAGCGAAGATAATGTCGGTGACGTCTTCCACCAACTCACGGTACTGCTCCTCGCTTGCCCGGAGATGTTCGAGGAGCCGCGCGTTCTCGATGGCCGCCGCGGCATCGGCAGCGAGCATCTCCAGGAGCATCTGGTCCTCCTCGGTGTAGGCGCCGGGTCGGTAGCTCTGCGCGGAGAGCATGCCGAGGGAGCGGTCCCCCGCCCGCAAGGGTACGGCCAGGACCGAGCGGACCGGGGCCTCACTTCCGAAGTGGATCCCCGGAACCTGCTCCGCCCGAGTGTCCAGCACAACCACTGCTCGCCCCGTGTTGACGACGTGCCAGGTGAGCCCCTGCCCGCAGGGAATCGTGGCCGAAGGCCACTGTCCGCCCTTGTCCCACAGGTACACCGCCTCTGCCTCCGCTTCACCCGTGCGGAGGGCGATGACGAGCGCCTCGGCGGGCATGAGCTCCGCTACGGCTCGGTGAATGGTGGCGTAGACCTGTTCAGGGTCCAACGAAGCCCGGACCACCTCCTGACTCGCCCGGTGAAGGACGGTGAGGCGCTGCACGAGCCGGGCACGTTCCTCCTCAGTCCGCCTTAGATCCGTGATGTCCTCACCGATCGAGAGGACCATCTTGAACCGACCATCCTCCGTCAGGACCGTGTTGCGCCAGCGGACCAACCGCTGCTCGCCGGCCTTCGTCCGAATCGCGTTCTCATAGTGATGCTCGCTGAGCCCCCGGTCCACGATCTGACTCCACACCCCACGCACTGCCGATTGCAGTTCCGGGGGGATAAACATGTCGATCCACTCTTTGCCCAAAACCTCTTCGGCGGCGTAGCCGGTCAATTTCTCGGCGTATCGGTTGAAGATCAAGATCCGGGAGTTCTCGCCCAGCCCGATGATGATGTTCGGCGCCCCACGGATGATGGCCTCCGACCAGTTCTTCTCCGCAAGGAGATCCAGCTCCGCTTGTCTGCGGTGGGTGATGTCGGTTCCCAAGCCCCATACGACCGGCTTCCCCTTCCACATGCCGGGAGTGATCGTTAGATCCAGTGTTTTGACCTTTCCGTCTACCCAGTACTCGGTCTCGATCCGCCCTCCGCGCTCCCAGAGATCCCGGTGGAGCCGCATCACATCCGTGGCATCCACGCCAGGGGGAATCGTGTCAACCACGTTTCTCCCCACGATCTCCTCTCGTGTGCGTTCGAGGAACGCACAAGCCGCGTCGTTGGCTTGGATGTAGGTGCCCTCTCGGTCGATCACCAGGATCGGGTTGCCCGTCTGCTCGAACAGCGTCCGGTAACGCTCCTCGCTCTCCTGCAAAGTTGCCTGCGCCTGGACCCGCTCCGTGATGTCGGTGATGAACCCCTCGAGGGTGATCTCCCCGCCTTCGCTGGCAACGGCGGCCCCCCTTTCCCAGACCCACTTCTCCTCGCCCGTTGCGGTACGCACGCGGTAGGTCATGGTGAATGGCTTCCCCCGGGCAACCGCTCCCCGTATCTGGTCCCGTCCCTGGTGGCGATCGTCGGGATGGATGAGGTCACCGTAGGCCACGTCGCGGTTCCAGACCAGGGCCTGAGGGTCGTAGCCCAGCAGATCCTGACATCCCTCGCTCACGAACTCCATCGTCCAGTCCCGATCGTTTCGGCAGCGGTACGCCATCCCCGGCAGGTTGGCCATGAGCTGCGCCAATCGCCGCTCGCTCTCGCGCCGTTCCTCCTCCAACTGGATGGTAGAGAGGGCATACCCAAGATCGCCGGCGATCTCCCGAAACAGATCCAGCTCCTCAGGATCGCCCGTGAACGTGGACGGCACCCCGACCACGAGGACACCGTGGACGCGACCGGCGTGAGCGAGGCGTGTCGCCAGACCGGCAGCCGGGCCGTAGTGGGCAGACATCGGGCAAGAGAAACACGTCCCCGCCGCCTGCTCAACGATGGCCACACCGTCACCCGAAAGGGCCTGCTCCACACACAGCGGAGGGCCGCTTTTCCTCCACATCGCGATCAACGCTGCCATCTCGTCTGGCGTCCCGGTTCCCGCCCAGCGTGTGGGCAGTCCCCGCTCATCCACCAGCGCGATCCACGCGCACAACACGCCCCGCGCTTCGACGAGCAGCTCGCACGCATGCTGGATCAACGCGGCCACGTCACGTTCGCGCACGATGAGCTGGTTCACGTTGCGGATCGCCCGCAGCACTGCGTTGAGATGGAGAATCCTCTCCCGGCTGTGTCGGAGTTCGATCGTGCGGCTGAACCTATTGGCGATCGCATCCAGAAGCTCCTGTTCTTCAGGCAAGAACGGATCTGGATCAGGAGGGGGATCGGCGTAGGTAACTTCCACCACGCCCACCGACTCGCCGTGGCGCCGAAGGGGCGCCGTCTGCCGCCACGGAGTCTCGGGCCCCCCCCCCCCCCCCCCCCCGCTTGCGTAGATCGTTCCCTCGAACTCGATGCGCACCGCGGCGCGGTCAGGCCACCGCCAGCCCGAACGGATGAGATCGAGGGAGGCCTCGAGCATCTCCGGAAGCGGCAACTCATCTCGGGTTGCCAGCTCCCGCACGCGCTTCAGGCACTCCAACTCCTTCACCCGTTCCTCGAGGGCGCGGGTGCGCTCCCGCAGTCCATCGGTCAACCGCTGGTTCTCCTCAAGGGTGAGCAGCCATCGGTCGAGGGTAGACTGATCGCTCTTCCCCGCCTGTAGCTCTTCGGGAGGGATGTAGTAGACGTTCGCGTAGATCCTCGTCCCCACAACCGCGATCGGGTGGGTGCGCAGCACATCGAGGAGGATGTCCGCGGGGAAGCGGCGGGCGTCGTACTGGCAGAGCCCGATGCACGGCGAACCGGGGAAGAATTCGTTGAGGAGCGTCTCGTATTCGATGAGCCGCTCCGAACCCGGCAGGCCGCGCAGGGCCCACGTCATCTCTCCGGTGACGCGGAGGCCAACGAACCCTTCGTCCAACGCCTGTTGGGTCTCCTGGCGGAGGAGGGAGATCATCCTGTGAGGGTCGAAGACCCCTTCCCTTGTGTACGCGTCGTCCCGGGTCAGGAAGAGGAGTTGCCCGCCCCTCTCCGCATCGCGGACGTTGATCCCAACGTCGCGCAGGTAGCCGCGGATCTGGCGCGCCGTGCGCGCGTCCACGATGTACACCACCCGCTCGCCGGCTTCCAGTCCCCGGCGGAGGTAGTCAGAAAGGACGATCCTGTGTTCGTCGTCGTCCCGGTAGATGACGCACAGGTGGTCGCCAGGGCGAAGATCCTCTATGCCCGAGAAGGGCCGGTCGGAATGAGTCCATGGCGTCCCCACGCCTGCGCCGTACGTTGTGGCTCCCCCCTCCAACACCGGATCGTTGCGCAGAACTCAACCATCACTATACAGCCGAGGCATGCCGGCGACAGTGGCGCCCATCACCCTCGCGCGAAAACGCACCTGTAGAACGGCACATTGGCGCTCTGACGTCAGTGACCAGGGTTCTCAAACCAGACCACGGCGAGGATGGAGCGGAGGCGGTTGAACTCCTCGACGTTGGCCACGAGGTCGAGGCGCCCGTTCCCATTCACATCGAGGATCACCAGGTCATCCCACTTCTCGCCGTTGAACGTCCCCAGGCCGAGGAACCCCGACCCCCACTTGATCACGTGGGGGACCCAGCTCTCGGCGGTCTGTTCGAGCCACCACACGGCGGCGACGTCCTTGGGGAGCCACCCATCGCGGTGGATCGCCACGCCGACGATGTCGGGGAGGCCATCTCCGTTGAGGTCGGCTACCGCGACCTGCTCCTTCCCGTAGAACTCCGGGCTTCGGTACAGCGCGCTCACCGGCCACGGTTCCTCGATCCGATCGGGACCTGGATTGCGGTACAGGAGGATCGCCTTCCCGCTGTCGAGCGTGTCCCAATCTGCGTTGTTGATCACGAGGTCCAGGAGCCCATCCCCGTCGAGGTCGGCGAGCACGAACCCGTGTCCGCTCGAAACCGCCGGGTCGATGGCGTACATCTGCACTGGGGGGATCGCGCGGATCCGCGCCCTCCGCGCGCGGGTTCCGGAACCAGCGGATGCCGGTCCATCTGAGTCCCTCCAACGCATCGGGGGTCCGTCTCCCCCCGGCGAGGCGAGCGGCCCGGCCGCCGACGAGGATGTCCGGGAACCCGGATCCGTCGAGATCTGCAACCTTGGCGTACAGGTAGTGCCCAACCCCCGTGCCCTCCGGGAGGGCTCCTCCATCCGTCCAGGCGTAGGCCGAGGGGAAAGACCCCGAATCGGGCGGAAGCTGCCCCCACAGGATCCGCACCGCCGCGGGATCCCCGTGGTGCTCGATCCCCTGGACGACGACGATATCCATGATCCCGTCGCCGTCGAGATCGCCGAACGCCGCGTTCTCGGCGTTGGCAAAGGTTCCTGCATCTACCGCCGGCCAGGGTCGGTCGGGAGAGAGGTCCGCTCCAGGGTGGAACACGACGCGAATCCGGCCCGTCCACTCGTAGTTGACGAGGAAATCGGAGAAGCCGTCGCCGCTCACGTCGGCCACGTCGAGGCCGTTGGGGATCCAGTCTCCGGGGTTGTCCACCGGACACACCGCCACGGCGCCCCAAGCTCCGGATAGCGGGGGTGGGGAGTACCGTCCCCATCGGTAGAGAGGATAGATCCCGGCCACGAGGTCGTGGGCGTAGAAGAGAACCCGACCACGACAAGTGGAGCGAGGAGGAGCCACGACCACCACTTCATGGACCGATCCTTCCTGCAAGGAGCACGTCGGTCAACCGGGCATGGCCCAGGGCTTCGTTTCGGTCTGAGCTAGGTTGTTGTGACCCATATGAGGTGGGCGCAGTGTTCTCGCCTCGCAATGAGGTGCGCGTCCCCGACAATGTCCCGCTTCACCGGAAGACCTTCACGCCGCAGCGGTTCGCTGCCCTGCGCAGGCCCGCATCGCGGGTGGCCAACGGCACTCCCAGCCGCATCGCCAGGTCCAAGTAGGACGCGTCATAGACGGATAGGCCGTGCGCTCTCGCCAGCCTCACCCCATCGCCCAGCACGCGCTCCACCGGCTCCGCCTCGACCGCGATCGAAAGCTGACGGAGAAGCGACAGGAAGCGCACTCCATCCGCTTCGTTCATCCGACCGCGGCGCTCGGCCACCACCACGGCGTTCCCCACCTCAAGCGGCCACACGGATGGCACCACACCTCGGCCTCGGGTCACGGCGTCCAATGCCGCCTCGGTGTAGGAGGTAGTCTCGTCCTCGAACGCCCACGCCACCGCTATCGAGGCATCCAGCACGAAAACAGGCTCACGCTCCATCCCGACCTTCCTCGATGAGCTCGCGGGCGCTGATCGGCTTCAGCGTCCTTCCTTTCCGGAAACCGCGCAGCTGTCCGGCCACCTGCTGGGGATCGGCCTGAGGGCCGACACGGGAGAGAACAGCCACGGGCACGCCATGCTTTGTGATCACCACCCGCTCCCCCCGCGCCACGCGCTCCAGGATCTGGGCAAGATGCGTCTTGGCCTCGTATGCCCCAACTTCGGTCAAGGTTCCTCCTTTAGACCAGTCGTTGACCAGTATAGAGAGAAGTGGAGGGGCGCGCAATGCAGGGTGGAGTGGGCTCGCCGTGGCCTGGCGCGCGTGCTAACGGAGTTGCGTCCGGCGAAGGAGGTTGGCGTTGGCCACCACGGTCACCGAGCTCGTCGCCATCGCGATCTCGGCCAGCACCGGGTGCATCCAACCGGCCATCGCCAGCGGGATCATCACCACGTTGTAGAAGAACGCCCAGAACAGGTTCTGGCGGATGACGCGGAACGTGGACCGCGAAAGGCGGATCGCCTCCACGATCGACGTCAGCTCCCCCCGCACGACGGTCACGTCGCTCGCCTCGATCGCGATGTCCGTTCCCGTGCCGATGGCGATCCCCACGTCGGCCTGGGCGAGGGCCGGCGCGTCGTTGATCCCATCCCCGACGAACGCCACCGATCCGAACGTCGCTTGGAGTCGGCGCAGCTCGGCCACCTTCCCGTCGGGCGAGACCTCGGCTCGCACCTCGTCGATCCCCACCTGGCGGGCGATCGCCTCTGCGGTGTGGCGGTTGTCGCCGGTGAGCATCGCGGTGCGGATCCCCAGCCGGTGGAGCTCGTGGACCGTCGCTGCCGCGTCGGCCTTCAACGTGTCGGCGATCCCGATCACGCCGAGGACTCGGCTGTTCACTGCCACGAGTACCGCGGTCTTCGCCTCCTCCTCCAACCGGCGCGAGGCATCCTCCAGTGGAGCAGGGTCCACACCGCTCTCGGCGAGGAGCGCCCGCGACCCCACGATGACCTGCTGCCCCCTCGCCTTGGCCACCACGCCTTTCCCTCGGACCGCCCGGAACTCCCGCGCCGCCTCGACGGCCAACCCGTCGGCCTCCGCCCGCCGCACGACCGCTCGACCCAGAGGGTGCTCGCTGCCCGCCTCGGCGGCAGCCGCGATCGCGAGCAATGCCTGCGGATCGCCCCTGTCGAGTGAGATCGCGTCCGTGACCACGGGCTGGCCCTGGGTGAGCGTGCCCGTCTTGTCGAAAGCGACGGTCCGTACCCCGCGGAGCGTCTGGATCGCCCCTCCGGAGCGGATGAGGATCCCCCGCTCGGCGCCGAGGCCGCTCCCCACCATCAGCGCGGTGGGGGTAGCGAGGCCGAGGGCGCATGGACAGGCGATCACGAGCACGGCCACGGCCGACACAAGGGCGAGGGTGACGGTCCCCAAGGCGGGGTTCACCCAGGGGAGGAACGCCCCCGCCGCAACGAGGTTCCGCATGAGCCCCGGGAGCAGGAGCCAGGCGGTCACGGTGAGGAGGGCAATCCCAAGGATCACCGGGACGAACACCGCCGTCACGCGGTCGGCGAGCTCCTGGATCGGTACCTTCGACCCCTGAGCCTCCTCCACGAGCCGGATCACCTGGGCGAGGAACGTGTCCCGCCCCACCCGCGTTGCCCGGATCCGCAGGAGCCCCTCCTGGTTCACCGTGGCCCCGATCGCCTCGTCCGCCGGGCGCTTCGTCACAGGCATCGACTCGCCGGTGGCCATGGACTCGTCCACCGCGCTCTCGCCCTCGACCACCACCCCGTCGGTGGGGACCTTCTCCCCCGGGCGGACGACCATCACGTCGCCCACCTGGACCTCGGCGATCGGCACCTCGACCTCCACCCCGCCGCGGAGGACGCGGGCGGTCTTCGCCCCGAGTTCCAGGAGCCTGCGGATCGCCTGGGACGCGCGGCCCTTGGCCCGTTCCTCCACGTAGCGGCCGGTGAGGTGGAACGCCATGATCATCGCCGCCACGCCGGCGTAGTTCGCCACCGGAGCGAAGAACGAGACTGGTCCGGAGAGGAACGAGACCCCGGTGCCGAGGGCGATGAGGGTGTCCATGTTCGCGGCCCCGTGCCGGACTGCAGCGAACCCCGCCCGGTAGGTGCGGCGGCCGACGATGAACAGCACAGGAAGGGCGAGGACGATCATCCCCACGTTGTGTGCGGTGTGGCTCGGCCACATCACGCCCCACAGCATCTCGGGAACCATCCACACGATGATCGGGACGGTGAACGCCCATGCCACGAGCATCCTCATCCGGGACGCGCGCATCTTCTCTTCAGCCACGTCCTCCGGTGTAACGGGCGCCTCAGTCGGGGTCTCCCGCACCCCATAGCCTGCTCTCGCCACCGCGGCCGCGAGGTCGCTCCGTTGGGCCATGCTGGGGATGAACGACACCGCGGCCACCTCGGTGGCCAGGTTCACGCTCGCTTCGACCACGCCAGGCACGCTGAGGAGGGCCCTCTCCACGTGGCTGGCGCACGAGGTGCACGTCAACCCCACGATGGGAAGGCGGATCGTCTCTACCGACACGTCGTAGCCCGCGTCACGCACCGCCTGGACAAGAGAGTCCAGGGACACGTCGTTCAAGAGGTCTACCGTGGCCCGCTCCGTGGCTAGGTTCACCTCGGCGCCCTTCACGCCCGGAATGGCCAGCAGGGCCTTCTTCACGTGGGCGGCGCACGAGGCGCAGGTCATCCCCTGCACCGGGAACTGCACGCGATCGGACATGGACTCAGTGTACCGACCCCACCCCGGGTGGGTCCAGTTCGCTGGCCGCGAACTGCGCTGAGTCAGCCCTGTACCGACGCGAGAACGCTCCAGGGCCAAAACCCGGCATGGCGAGGGAACAGAGCAAAGTCAAGGCAACGGAACTCGATCACCGGGACACTCGCCGTCACCCCGTGAGCTGCGAGGCAGACCTTCTGCGTCCTTGTACCTCTCTGGAGAGAAGCTGGGCGTTTGCGGCCACGACCACCGTGGACACAGCCATGAACGCCGCACCCAAGGCGGGAGACAGCAACACTCCCAGCCACGCCAACACGCCGGCAGCAAGGGGGATGGCTACCACGTTGTACCCCGTGGCCCAGCCAAGGTTCTGGACCATCTTCGCGTACGTGGCCCGAGAAAGGTGGATGACCGTGGCCACATCCTGGGGATCGTTCCGCACAAGCACGATATCGGCTGACTCAATGGCCACGTCCGTCCCGGCACCGATGGCGATCCCTACATCCGCCTCCACCAGAGCCGGGGCGTCGTTCACTCCATCTCCGACCATGGCCACAACCAAGCCCCGGGCCTTGACCCCCCGAATCCGATCGGCCTTCTCGTGGGGGAGGACCTGGGCGAAGTAGTCATCCAGCCCGAGCTTGCCGGCCACCCACGCCGCCACTGCCGAGGAGTCCCCGGTGAGCATCATCGTTTGGATGCCCATCTCCTTGAGCCGGAGGAGCGCCGCGCGGGATTCGTCCCGGATCAAGTCGGCCACAGCAATCGCCCCTTCCACCTGGTTCTCGATGAGCACGTAGACGACGGTCTTCCCCTGGGTGGCGGCTCTTCCCACTCGGGCGTCTTCCACAGAGAAGCTGTGCGCAGCGAGGTATCCTGGGCTGACCACCTTGATCGCCTTCCCGTCCACGGTTCCGGTCGCGCCCTGCCCTGGAATGGCGGAAAAATCCGTGGGAGCCGGGACGACAAGTCCCTGCTCTATGGCAGCCTGGACGATCCCGGCGGCGATGGGATGCTCGGACCTGGACTCCACCCCCGCGGCCAAGCGGAGCACTTCCTCCTCGGGAAGCGTCCCCAGTGGTATTACGTCGCTGACTCCGAACCGACCCTCGGTGAGCGTGCCGGTCTTGTCGAACACGACGGCCTGAATGTCCCGGGCCCGCTCGAACGCGGTCCGATCGCGAATGAGGAGGCCCTGACCTGCGGCGAGGGATGTGGACACGGACACCACCAGCGGGATGGCCAACCCCAGCGCGTGGGGACACGCGATGACCATCACCGTCACCATCCGAGCCAGGGCGAAGTTGAACTCGACGCCTGCGACCAGCCACCCCACCAACGTGGCTGTGCCCACGCTTACGGCAACGATGGTGAGCCAAAGCGCGGCTCGGTTGGCCAAATCTTGCGTGCGAGAGCGGGCTTCTTGCGCTCGGCGCACGAGCTCGATCACCTGGAACAAGTAGGTCTCCGCGCCGGTTCTTCGCACCTCCACAACGATGGCCCCTTCCCCGTTCACCGCCCCACCGATCACCGCATCCCCAGAGTCTCTCTCCACTGGGCTGCTCTCCCCGGTAAGCATGGCCTCGTTGACCGTGGTTCGGCCTTCTACCACCACGCCATCGATGGGGATCTTCTCCCCAGGCTTCACCAGCACCCGGTCGCCCGGCGTGAGTTGGGAGATCGGCACCTCCCGCGTTGCGCCGCCGTCCTCCACCCGGTGCGCCTCGGATGGCAACAGCGTCACCAGCTTTTCCAGGGCCCGAGAGGCCCCCAGAACCGATCGCATCTCGATCCAGTGGCCGAGGAGCATCACGTCAATGAGGGTGGCGAGCTCCCAGAAGAGGACCTCACCGGGGACGCCCAACGTCACCACGCCGGAATAGCCGTAGGCCATGGTGATGGCCATCGTGATCAGTGTCATCATCCCCGGCTGAAGTTCGCCCATCTCCTTCCCAAAGCCTTTGAGGAACGGCCACCCCCCGTAGACGTAGATCAGGGTTGCAAGGAGGAATTGGAGGTAGCCCGCCTCGGGGAAGTAGAGGACCTCCTCAAGGCCGAGCAACCTCTGGATGGGGTGCGAAAGCAAGAGGATCGGTACCGTGAGAAGGAGAGACACCCAGAACCGCCGCCGGAAGTCAGTGACCATGGTGGCGTGGTGGCCCATGTGTCCTCGGTGGTCATGCTGCGCAACCTCCGCGGACCGGTGCTCATGAGCAGCACGACCCTCCCGTCCGGGAGGCTTCCAGTACTTCTTCGGGGCCAGGTCGAACCTGCTTGCGCAGGTCTCGGAGCAAAAATGGAGTGTGTGCCCGCGGAACTCCCGGGTGGCCCTCGCTTCACGGTCTTCGATCGCCATCCCGCACACCGGATCCCGGACCTTCACCTTCTCCTCCTTTCGGACGACAAGCCTCCATCGCAGGAGGCAACCCCTCTACCTCCTCACACATGATCCCCCTTTTTTCGCGGGGTTCCAGCATGGCCAACCGCGCGCATCAGAAGGAAACTCCACCATCCCCCTAGCACAGTGTGATCCGTCCTATGTTGAACCCCGAGCTCTCAGTTCTGAAGGCTCGGGTCGTGCGGGTCGCGCGCTCCGTATCAGGACGTGTCGGGCGTGCTTCCTGTTTCTTCCCACAGCCACGCAGCCACGGACTCTTTGGGGTCCGTCTCGAAACGAACCTTGCACACTGGGCCGCAGGAGTAGCAGGTCCTCTCATCGTGAGCCGCCGTCGCCTCGCGCAGACCCACCGACATCCCGCCTACCGGATCGAGGTTCCTTGGCTCTTCCTCACCACATCCTCCTCACCATGGTTGGACTACTGCTCACGT
>DYGJ01000115.1 GCA_020724765.1 Thermotoga sp.
CGGTGAAGGTGATCGCTCCCCAGGTCGCCAACCACGCCCCCATGTACAACTGGCCTTCCCCGCCAACGTTGATCAACCCCAGTTTGGACGGAAGAGCGACGGCGATGGCGGTGAGCAATAGGGGAATCATCCGCACCACTACCTCGGAGAACCCGTACCACGAGCCCAACGTGAAGGAGAACGTGTCGCTGTAAGCCTGGAGCGGGTTCTTACCTGCCAGAAGGAGCACGACCGCGTAGGAGAGGAGAGCGATCGCGAGCACGATCGCATACCGCGCTGTGGCAATGGCCCACCCCTTCTTGATGACCCGTACTCCCACGGCGCACGCCCCCCCGATCCTCCGCGCGTTCCCTGTGAAGGGGCTCACTCGCCCACCTCGGAATCTGTCATGAGGTGTCCGATCTCGTGACGGTCTACCTCGCCAGGGCGGAACGCGCCTGCGATCCTCCCCCTGCGCAGCACAACGAGGCGATCACTCAGACTGAAGAGCTCATCAAGATCCTCGGACACAAGCAGGACCCCTCCCCCGCTGTTCCTCAGTTGAACGAGAACCTTCCGCGCTGCGGCGGCGCTACGGACGTCCAGGCCACGCGTTGGGTAGGAGGCCACAAGCAGCCGCGGTCGTCGGCCGAGTTCCCTGGCCAGCACGGCCCTCTGAAGCTGTCCCCCGGAGAACGTCCGCACCGGCGCGTACAGGCTCAGCGGCTCGATCTCAAGCGCTGCGAACGACGTCGCGATGTCCTGACGAACGCGATCCCAGTCTAGCGCCAGGCCACCACCGCGCCCATACACGGCCACATCCCCGAGAGCGGCGTTCTGGGAGAGCGTCATCCACGGCACGACCGCCATCCCCAACGGATCCTCCGGAACAAACCCCACCCCGTTTGCTCGGGTTCGTCCGGCGCACCAGGATGTCGCGTCCTCCCCGTGGAGCAACCGCTTCCCTGCCGCGCATGGGAGCAGGCCGAGGATCACATCCACCAGTTCCCGCTGGCCATTCCCCGACACTCCGGCCACACCGACGATCTCGCCTTGGCTGATCTCGAGGCACACGTCCCTCAGCGACGTGCTCGCTCCCTGAGGTCGCGTGTTGACGTTGCGCAACGCCAGGAGCGCAGGCCCCGGTGAAGCGGGCGGAAGCGGAGCGGACGTTGCTTCTTGAGGTGCGGCATCGCCGAACATCAGCGCGACCAACGCGGACTCTGTCGCCTCTGAGCGAGTAAGGGTCCCAGCGATCCTCCCGCGGCGCATCACGGTGATCCGATCGGCGCACGCCAGAACCTCGCGCATCTTGTGGGTGATGAAGACAATCGCGTATCCATCGCCCTTCAGTCGCTCGAAGATGTCGAACAGACCCTCGATCTCATGCGGAGCGAGCACCCGCGTGGCCTCGTCGAAGATGAGAACCCGAGCCCGGCCGACGAGCAACTTGAGGATCTCCACCTTCTGCTGGTCGCCGATCGGGAGGTCGCGCACGGGGAAGCGATGGCTGACCTGGATTCCGTACTTCTCGCCCAGGGAGGAAATCTGCTTCGCCACGCGCCGGCTGTCCACCACCGGGGGCAGGTCAGGGAGATACAACGCGACGTTCTCGGCCACCGTCATCGCCGGGATCAGGGTGAATGTCTGGAACACCATGCCGATCCCGAGGCGTCGCGCATCGTGCGGCGAGTGGATGTGAACCGGCTCCCCCCGCAGCCTGATCTCCCCACAGTCGGCGCGGTAGAAACCGTACAGGATCTTCATGAGCGTGCTCTTGCCCGCCCCGTTCTCTCCAAGGAGGGCGTGGACTTCGCCCGGATGAAGATCCAGGTCCACCTGGTCGTTGGCCAACACAGCGGGGAAGCGCTTGGTGATGCCCCGCAACACTACCATCGGCCCTTCCCCTTGGCTCAGTTCTACCACGTTGCTCTCACCGGGGGCGTTCCTTGTCATCTCCTGTTAGGTACTGTGATGCCCTACCCTTGGGAAGGATTATGCGAGCAGATCAACGCGTCACAAGTGTGAGGGCGGGACAAGCCGCGGCGTTGCTCTTGTCAATGTATGACAAAGCGTTGAGACTGGCCGCGGCACTACTCGCCGTTCGGGCGCGAAACGAGGGGGTGCAGCTGGAGCGCGACTTCGATGGCAAGACGCCGGCTCGGATCGTCCAACGACGTTCCAAGGATCTCCCGGACTCTCCCGACACGATACCGCATCGTGTTGTAGTGGATCCCCAGCGCCCGAGCGGCCTTGCCGAGGTTCCTGTTCTCTGCGAGGTACACCCGCAGCGTTTCCACAAGCTGAGAGCCGGCGGTCCTGTCTCGTTCTAGAAGAGGCCCCAGCACGTCCTCACAGAACCGCGTCAGGCCTTCCGGGGAGTCGGTACGGGAGATGAACCGGAACAATCCAAGGTCTTCGTAGCGGGCAACCACGCTCATGGCGCGCTTGTGAAGGGCTTTCCCGATCTCGATGCTCTGGACGGCGCACTGATAGGCATGCCGGAATTCCGCGACGTCGCGCGTCAGGCCGCTGATCCCCAACGATACAGTGTGTGGGGCATTCTGCTGCTCGATTCGCGCGCAGATCTGTCCCAGTTCCTCGGTGAGCGTTCCCCCGTCCCCCGGAGTGCGCGACCTACCCTGGGGCAGGAACACAACGAGGCGTGATCCGTGTCGCCAGAACGACGCGTCCGGATGCGCAATCCGAACGTAGCGCCGGGCAAGGTGTAGACTGGAGTCTATCCGGCTCTGTTGCAGCCGCTCCGCCGACGAGAGAAGCGTTCCCGAGGGGAGGTCTGGCGCAACCACGACAACGAAGAACGGCGGTTCCAGTTGAGCTCCCATCCCCGCCGCAAGGTGCCGGGCATTGTCACGCGCCCCCGGCCGATCAGACAGAAGGCCTTCCAGGATCTCGTTCTGGAATTGCTGCTCCACTTGATTCAGGGAGCGCATCTCCATCATCTTCAGCGCGGTCACAGTGGCCCCGTGCTCCAAGGCTACCATCTCCGCCGAGTGCAACGGGTAGGGAAGTTCGCCCCACACGATGATTTCCCCCAGATCGAGCGAACTCACCCGGACCGACCGGGAGAGGTGAAGGAGGGGACCCATCCCTGTGGGCACTCCCAAACGGCGCGTGCTTCCGCCAGGGAGTACTTCCACCGTCACCGGCGCGTAGCTCTCGCCAAGGTACGTATCGCCCGTTGCGTCCTCCTCCACGAACCCACCATGCTCCGTCGCCTTCCCCGCTACAACCCCGCTTCCCAGCACACGGCGGAAGCGGTCCACGATCGTCACGGGCTGTCCTACCACCTGGGCGATGACGTGGGCGATATCGGAATAGCTTCCTCCGCTCAGCACGAGATCCACGAACTGCCGGAGGATGGCTTCCGACTGCCGCAGCTCGTCAGCCTGCAGGTTCAGAATCCTGCTCGTGAGAGGTTGGATGATGTCGATGAACGACACGCGCGGGGGGAGCTCGATCAAAGGGAACCCCAGTTCGTTCGCCGCATCGAGCATGCAGGCGGGAAGCTCCTTGATGAAACTGTCAGAAGTCACTGCTAAGCCAGCCAGCCCCTTTTCGGCCAGACGGGGCACAAGTGTCTCCACCGCCGCGGCATCGTCCCGGAGAGGGTACAGCGTGGTCACAAGTAGCTCACCTGGATGGACCCAATCAAGGATGTTCGGCACTTCCATCACGTTGACGGACTGGATGACATTGTCCAGCCCCTGTTCGCCTGCTACGATCTTCGCCTGTCGTAGTGGCTCGGCGATCGTCATGGCTTCGCGCACTGTGAGTGCCACTGGTTCCTCGGCTCCGTATGGCGCTGATCTACCCCAACAGAACTCTGTATGGGTTCTTGATGAGAGGATACCCGGTTGACCTCTCCCTCGTCAGGTATCCCGCGTGCACGCAGCGCGCCCTACCAGAGGTTGGTCGCCTGTGCCCTTCGCAGTTCCTCAACCCGGGCTTCCAGATCCCAGATCTACTCTTGGACCGGTCTCAGGACGTTGAGTCAGATGCCTCCTGGAGGAGACGATCCGCTGCTGTCGATTCCTCCTCGCTTGCCACTACGCCGACCGCCTGACAGGGAGCCATCAAGAGCTTGCCTCTCGGATCACAATGCCCGGCGGGACGGTGTGCGCACCTTCCCAGACGACCTGACGGAAGTAGTCTGGGTCAGTGTTCCCCTCCGAGTTAACAAGCAGCACTTGCGCCTGCGGCCCTATGCCAAGAAGGTCGCGCAGCGGAGCCAACTCGGGGCGCTGCATGATGAACGTGAGCACCCCCAGCGTCACGGCGCCGGACTCGCCAGAAACGATGAACGGATCACCTCTGAGCGGCACGGCGTACACACGCATGCCCCGGGCAGCCACGTAATCCGGACATGCAACGAACACGTCGGCACAGTCCCGCAGGACCTGCCAGGCCAGCGGGTTGGGCCGCCCGCAGGACAGGCCGGCCATGATCGTGTCCAGAGGGCCCTCGAACTTGTATGCTTTGCCGTCCCCAATGCGCACCGACTCAAACAGGCACGCCGCCGTTGTGGGCTCGACGATCACGAACTTAGGGGAAGCGTCCCCCAACAGCCCACGGTAGAACGCGACGGCCGCAGCTGCCAGAGATCCCACACCAGCTTGGATCAGTACGTGACTGGGACGCACCATTCCCACGCCTGCCAGCTGTTCCTGTGTCTCCGCAAAGATCGTCGTATAGCCCTGCATCACCCATCTGGGGATGTCCTCATAGCCCTCCCATGCCGTGTCCGAAACCACTACCCATCCGTTGCGGCGAGCATCCTCATCGACCTGCGCCACAGCATCATCGTAAGTTCCATCTATCACGTGAACTTCTGCCCCATTCTGCCGAATGGCGTCAATACGAGCCCCGGTGGTCGCCCGAGGCACGTAGACCACCGACCGATGGCCAAGCTTGTTTGCTGCCCAAGCTACGCCTCTGCCGTGGTTTCCGTCGGTAGCTGTGGCGAAGGTGATCGTCCCCAAGGTCTTCCGGATCTCGGGTGAGATAAGGTCTGCAAAAGACGTCTGTTCCTCCAAAACCAGCTGGCGCTTTAACAGCTGGTAGATCGCATAGGAGCCACCGAGGACCTTGAACGAACTCAGTTCGCACCGCTGGGACTCGTCCTTCACCCATATTCCGCCCAACCCCAGCATGCTCGCTAGCCGTCCCAGCGACTGCAGCGGGCTGACCCGAAAGCCAGGTATCTGGTTGTGAAACCGACGTGCCTTGGCCGGAACGTCGCG
Organism: Thermotoga sp.; assembly: GCA_020724765.1. Classification (GTDB taxonomy): domain Bacteria; phylum Bipolaricaulota; class Bipolaricaulia; order Bipolaricaulales; family Bipolaricaulaceae; genus Bipolaricaulis. Next base: position 5,244 of record DYGJ01000115.1, read on the forward strand.
GGGTATCAGATCCACCGCTGTCCGCTTACACGCTGCGGCGTCCGGAGTCCGATTCAGCAACCAGTTCAGAGCCTCCACTGCTATCCCCCCTCCTCTGGGTTCAGAGTCATGGTACCAGACCCCCCGGCCGGGCTCATCCCGGCCATGCGCGGGACTCGATCCCAGGATTTGCCTGCACCCCGAATCGCAGCGCGGTCTAGGCTGTTCCGTTTCACAGTAGTGTTGACAGGTGGGGGTGTGGGGAGGGGGTAGCAGGA
>DYGJ01000004.1:0-32110 GCA_020724765.1 Thermotoga sp.
CACCTCACGCTCGTGGGTGGCGTACCCCTTGACCGTCTCCACCAGGTTCGGGATGAGGTCGAACCGCTTGCGCAGGAGGGTGTCGATCCCCCGCCACGCCTCCTCGGCCCTCACCCCGAGGCGGACGAGCTTGTTGTACGTGCCCGCGATCCACAAGAACAGGAGTACGAAGACCCCTAGGATGATCCATCCGATCATGGCTGCCTCCTCAGGATGCATTCTAGTCGAACCGCCCCTGCCCGGCGAACCGTGGCTGCGTCGGCTGGGAGCGGCTAGACTCGGAGGCGATGCAGCTCTACCTGGACACGGCGAACGTGGCGGAGATCCGCGAGCTGGCGTGGCTCGTGGATGGGGTGACGACGAACCCATCCCTTGTCGCACGGGAGAAGCGACCATTCCGCGACGTGCTGCAGGAGATCTGTGCGATCGTAGCTGGCCCCGTATCTGCGGAGGTCGTGGCCCTCGATCAAGAGGGGATCGTGCGCGAGGCGCGCGAGCTGGCCAAGGTCGCCGCGAACGTGGTGATCAAGGTTCCGATGACGGAGACTGGGATGCAGGCGGTCCAGACCCTGTCGCGGGAGGGGATCCATACCAACGTGACCCTCGTCTTCTCCGCGAACCAGGCGTTGCTGGCGGCCAAGTGCGGGGCGACCTACGTCTCCCCGTTCGTGGGGAGGATCGACGACGCCGGTGGGGACGGAATGGCTCTTGTGGAGGAGATCCTGAGCGTGTATGACCTGCACGACTTGCCCACCGAGGTCATCGTGGCCAGCGTCCGCCATCCCGGGCACGTCTTGCAGGCGGCGCTTCTCGGCGCGCACATCGCCACGGTCCCATGCGATGTCCTGAAGAAGCTGTTCGGGCATCCCCTCACCGACGCTGGGATCGCCCGGTTCCTCAAGGACTGGCAGCAGGTTCCGCAGGGCTAAAAGCCTTTGCGGGACGGCCCGCGGAGCCTCGGGCCACGCGGAGAAGGTCGGGGCCCCGCCGCAAGGCTCACCCCAGAGGCATCGAGAACACCCGGCCGACTGAAGGCCCCACCACAATGGGCACCAAGGGCACGAAGAACGGCCAGCAAGAACCCCAGGGTTGGAGCCCCGAATTCCGTTGTGCTCTTTGTGCCAGCCTTCGTGTCCTCCGTGGTGCAGTCTGGGGTTCTCTACCGCAAGGCGCGGCGGCCCCCTGGCCGACCAAAGGGTTCACCACAACGGACACCAGGGGCACAAAGGAGAGAGCAGGACCAGCCGCTCGGAGGCTGGTCTAGAAACAGAAGACCCCTTGGTGTTCTTCGTGCCCGTTGTGGTAGAGGGGTTTGTCTCCGTTCTCTCCGCCTTGGTGGTGTAGTCTGGGGTTCCCTCTGCGATTTCGGGGGCCTCTGCGGTAAGATGGGCCGGCACGTAGAGCGAACCCACACATCAGGAGGAGACGGATGAAGCTTCCCCCCAAGCCACAGGAAAAGGTGCTCACCCGTGAGGGGTACGAGCGTTTCCAGAAGGAACTGGAAGAGCTGCTGCGCGTGCGTCGGCCGAAGGTCATCGAGCGGCTGCGGGCGGCGCGGGAGCTGGGGGATCTGCGGGAGAACTCCGAATACCACGCAGCCAAGGAAGAGCAGGGCTACGTTGAGAACAGGATTCTCGAGCTAGAGCGCCTCCTCCGTGGGGTCCGCATCATCGAGTAGGCCGCGTGGAGCCTGAAGGGGCCGCAGTTCCGTGCGGCATCAGGTTTGGCGCGGGAGGAGAAGATCAGCCGTTGAACAGAACCCGCCTGGATAGCCGGCTTATCCTCGCCGTCGCGGCGATGCTCGTCATGTGGGCGTCGGCGTTCGCGGCGATCCGCAGCGCCCTCCCGGCATTCCCTCCGGGAGCGCTGGCCCTGCTGAGATTCCTGTTCGCCTCGGTCACGCTGGGCGCGCTGAGCCTCGCGCGAGGGATGCCCCGGCCCGCTCGGCGCGACCTGCCGACCCTCCTCAGTCTGGGGGTCCTCGGGATCACGATCTACCACCTGAGCCTGAACTGGGGGCAGCAGACGGTGACAGCAGGAGCGGCGAGCCTGCTCATCGCATCGGCGCCGATGGTCACCGCGCTGCTGGCGCGGCTCCTCCTCAAGGAAGCGCTCGGTCGGTGGGCGTGGGACGGGATCCTTCTTGGGTTCGGGGGGATCGCCCTCATCACCCTGGGCGAGGGTAAGGCGTTGCGCATCGAGCCGGGGGCGCTCGTCATCCTTCTCGCCGCCGTGTCGGCGAGCCTGTACAGCGTCCTGCAGAAGAAGCACGTCGACCGCTACCCCCCGCTCGCGTTCACGACCTACGTCGTGTGGGCGGGGACGGTCCCGATGCTCATCTTCCTCCCCCAGCTCCTGGAGGCCCTGAAGACGGCCCCGGCAGGCGCGATCGCGGCCGTGGCCTACCTAGGCGCGTTCCCGGGCGGCCTGGCCTACGTCCTGTGGGTGTATGGCCTTTCTCGGACCACGGCGTCCCGCCTGTCGAGCTTTCTCTACCTGAGCCCAGTGCTGGCGATCGCCATTGCCTGGGTCTGGCTCCGCGAGATCCCGAGCTGGCTCTCCCTCATCGGCGGACTGGTGACAATCGGGGGCGTAGCGCTCGCCAACCTGCGCCGGGGTTCCGCAATTCGTCCGTCAGCCTGACGGCGAGAGCGGCGGCGCGTGGAGGATCACCTCGATCCCCTCCCCGATCAGGTACACAGGTTCGACCCCCAGGGTGAGGGAGCGGACGCCCTCGAACTCGAAAAGCAGTGTCCCGTAGATGTCAACTACTTCTACCCGTGATGGCGCCCGCAGCCAAACCGGACCCCGTCGCTCCCAGGGGTCCTGCCACAAGACGGCCACGGTCTTCCCGTCCAGGCTGAACCTGGCTGTGGTGACTCCTCTCTCCGTGTGGATGCCCGTTGGCACGGCTCCCCGCAGCCGCGCGATGAGGTGCTGGTAGGCGAAGAACGCCCTCTTCTTCACCCCGGCTCCGCGGTCGGCCGGGCCGAACCCGTCGTACACCAGGCCCGCCTGGTCGAAGAACCCCTCGCCCGTGCCCTCGTACTTGGGCTCAGTGACGTAGGTCCAGAAGACCTTCTCCACGCCGAGCTGTCCCAGGAGGACGAACCGCTTGACGAGGTCGGCCGCCTGTTCCTCTTCCAACTGGACAAGGTCGCCCATGCGGCCGGAGAACGTGGACGTCTCGCTGACCCAGATCGGCCGATCCCCGTACCCAAACCGGTCGAGCACGAGGCGCATCCGGCCGAGGATGTCCTCACCCGTGCGGTAGTTCTGGACGCCGGAGGCGCCGGTGGGCCGAGCCACGCCGTAGTAGTGGAAGTTGTAGACGTCGATCCACTCTCCCCCGCCGGCATCCAGGAACCGTCCGAGATACGGTTCCAGCGCCAGGTCACCCATCTCCGGCCCATCGAGCAGGCCCCCCATGAGGATAGTGCAGTCGGGGCAGGCCGCTCGAATGCCCGCGGCGATGATCCCCGCCCGGCGGGCGAACTCGTCGGGAGGGCACGATGTGGCCCACCCCCAGTTGGGCTCGTTCCCGATCTGCCAGTAGCGGATGGGGATCCCGACGTGGGTCACGCCCTCGCCGGTTGTGTAGTACCGGACGATCTCCGCCACGCGCGCGGTGACATCGGGTTCCACCGCTGGAGCGAAGAACGCCGGGATCGGTGTGACCCCTTGGGCGACGAGGTCCCGCATCTGCCGTGTGTCGCGGGTGTCCGGACCGGGCACGGAATTCGGGCCCAGGTAGAACCCGTACACCGCGCAGTCCACCCCGAGCTCACCCAAGAGCGACTTGTCCGGGAAGATCCCGGATGCGCCGAAGAACCCATCGCGAACCCTTACCTCCCCGCCGCCCGGCCATGCCGGGCTCCCTGTCAATGCGAGCATGGCCACGACTACAACTGCCCCGTGATGTCGTCTCATCCCGCCCCCTTGTCCACAAGATACACCGACACAACGGGAGCGGTTCTCCATGAAGGGAGATGCTCAGGCGCGGTCTCCCAAGAGAGTGGAAGTCGGTTCAGGTGAGGGTGGGGAGGCACAGCCCGTCTCGCCCGACGAGGGGCGTGGCGGCGAGGAGGGCGGAGTAGATCGCCTCCTCGGTGGCCTCTGCGGCTGCCCGATACAGGTTGTCCATTGCCGGTGAGCGATCGGCGATGAACTCCACCGGGTTGCGATCCTGCCCGCGGGGGATCCGCCAGCCGGTGGAGAAGGCGACGAAGAAGTCGCCGCTTCCCGTGGTGGCGGGGGCTCCGGTTCGCGCGGCGCCGAGCGCCGCCCGCCGGGCGAGGCGCGCCAGCTGCTCGGGAAGGAGCGGGGCGTCGGTGGCCAGGACGACGACGAGCGATCCCTTGTCCTCGCTCTCACCCAGCGGTCCCGCCGTTGAGGAGACGTGGAGGCCGGGCGGGGGGCGGAAGTCCTCCCGACGGCCCATGTTGGGCAGGGCAAGGGCACCCACAATAGACGACCCCACGGCGCGGGAGGCGGTTCCGATGCCGGACTTGAACCCGAAGGTCACCGTGCCGGTCCCGGCCCCCACGCACCCTTCGACCACGACCTCCCCAGCCCCGTCCAGGGCCGCCAAAGCATCAGCCTCGGACACTGGCCGGGTCTCGATCGCCGACAACCGCGCGTCATTGCACTCCAGTACAACCGGGTTCACGGACTTCGCCGCGGGGTAGCGGGCGAGGGTCCAGGTGATCAGGGCGTCCGCACACCGGGGGACGGCGAGGGTGTTCGTGAGGAGAATTGGCGTCTCCAGCTCCCCGAGGTGGAGGAGCTGCCACAGCCCGACTGCCTTCCCGTGACCGTGCAGGACGAACGCCCCGGCGGGGAGCGGTTCTGCGTACAGATCGCCGGGGGGGAGAACCGAGGTGATCCCGGTGCGAACCGCACCATTGCCTTCTCCGCGGATGATCGTGGTGTGGCCCACACGAACGCCGGGAACGTCAGCGACTGTTCCCCGCGGCCCAGGAGTGAGCCGACCCACGGAGTGCCCGGCCTGGCGGAACGCGTTCACCCGTAGAGGAGGAACTCATACGGATGCGGCCGAGCCGCAACCTCGCGGATCTCGGCCTCCTTGACCGCGATCCATCGCGCGATGAGCTCGTCGGGGAACACCCCGCCCAACGTGAGGAAGTCGTGGTCCCGCTCCAGGGCGGCGACGGCCTCGCTCAAGCTGCCGGGGAGGGAGACGATCTTCCGTCTCCTGTTGGTCCGTGCGTTGAGGCTGTCTTCGACCGGCCCCCAGCCTTTGGCCACCGGGTCCAGTCCCTGACGGATCCCATCCACCCCGGCCATCGCACACGCGGCCAGCGCGAGGTACGGGTTGCAGGTGGGGTCGGGCGGTCGGTACTCGATCCGGGCTTGGGCAGGGTCGGTGATGTAGCCGGGGATGCGCACCGCGGCGGTGCGGTTCGCCCGGCCGAACGCGAGGTGGACCGGAGCCTCGAAGCCCGGGCCCAGCCTCCGGTAGGAGTTCGTGGATGGCGACACGAGGGCGGATAGGGCCTGGCCGTGGGCGAGGATCCCTCCCACGTAGTGAAATGCCGTCTCGGAGAGCCCTCCCTCGCTAGAGAACAGGTTCTCGCCCTTGGCCACGAGGTGCTGGTGGAAGTGGAGGCCGTTCCCGGCTTGGTTGTGCATCGGTTTGGGGAGGAAACAGGCCACGAGCCCTTCCTCGGCGGCGAGGCGCGAAATCAGATCCATCGCCATGGCGGTCCAATCCGCGGCTTCGAGGAGTCTTCCCAGCCCGAGCTCGATCTCCATCTGTCCGAGCGGGCCTCCCTCGTGGTGGTGGTAGCGCACTGGGATCCCCCACCGGCTGAGGACTTCCACCACGTACTGGCGCAGGCTGCGGCCGTGATCCTCTGGCCCCCCGGCGTGGTAGCCGGAGCGGGGCCCCGGCACTGCCCGGGGCCCGATCATCCCCAGCGGGCTCACCTCGACGTGTTGGCCGAGCGGCGTGTCCTCGGTCCACACCGCGTCGAACAGGTAGAACTCGAGCTCCACTCCGAACCGCGCCTCATCCGCGATTCCCGCACTGGAGAGAAACGCCTCCGTTGCCTTGGAAACGGTCCGCGGGGCCATGGAATGAGGCCCTTCGTCCGGACGGGCGAGGTCGCACAGAAGGACCACCGATGGCGGATCACGGGTCGCGTCCACGCGGGCCGTGGCGAGATCCGGCAGGAGGACGAGGTCCCCGCTCCCCAGTCCGTAGTGCGAAGCAGCAACTCCTACGCCCTTGGCGAACGTAGCTGGGGTGAGCTCGCCCGCGGGCAGGGTCAAGCAGCGTAGCCGGCCGAGGAGGTCCGCTGTCCGCAGGTCCACCCAGCGGAGGTCCTCCGCCTGAATCAGGGCGACGAGCTCGCTGAACGTCATCTCCTCTCCTTACGGCTTGGGCAGGGCGAGGTCCGCTGGGCCCCAATCGGACAGCTTGGCTCCGGGGAGCGATGCCTGGACGAGCTCGTGGATGATCTCGGCGTGCTTCACCTTCTCCCGTCCCCAGTCCGCGAGCATCGCGCCCGGGACCCACGGCTTGTAGAGCGCGCCCGGTCCGACCACACATGCCGGCCCCGGTTCGAGCTTGAAGTAGCACGGGGAGCAGACCCGGACCATCTCCGGCCCGTCGTAGAACCGGTTGAACCCGCCGAACGAGTCGGTGAGGAAGATATGGAGGTCCATCGGCAGGCGGACCGCCTGACGGATCGAGGCCAGCTCCGGCAGGTCGAGGTCCCCCACCGGGTTGAACGTGTTCGCCCCGAGCTGCTCCAGGACTTTGGCCCCGGCAGCGTTCCCGTGTCCGGCGAACACCGACACCTTGAACACCACGTCCTTCGGCAGATCGCCCTTGGCCCGCATCTGGGACAAGAGCCACAGCAGCCCCTCGTCGAGGACGAGGAACCCGCGGAATCCGACCTCGACCGCGCGCAGGATGTCGGCGATCACGTAGCGGAGCTGGTCCGAGCCGCGGAACCGCAGGCCGGAGAGGCCTCCCTCCGGCGTGACGAGCTGGCGGCCCGTGTCCCACCCCGAGCGGGGTCCCGGGGTGAGGATGACCTCTACCTTGGACTCGGCCGCGATCTGGGCGAACTGCTTCAGCTCCGACCGAGTGAGGAGCGTCGCCCCCATCACCGTGGAGATCATGCGGTGCACGGGGATCTTCCGCTTCTGCGCCTCGTTCACCGTTGCCTCGAGGACCTCGGGCCGTTCGATCCCGGAGATCTCCATCCGGTACTGTGCCCCATCCGGGAACCGGTGAGGGCTGGCCGGTAGATCGTAGGCATCCCGGCCGGGAATCCCGTGCTTCTCCATGAGTTCCGCTACCTTTCGCTGATCCATCGCGCCTCCTGGCCGATTGGGAAGTAACTCGATGATACCCGCAACCCGGGTCGGGAGGCTCGGAGGAGTTGGGGGCATGGTTCAGGTGGGGCACTTCTGTCGCAGCGAAACGACGATCCAGAAGCTATACTCCTGGAGGTTCCTCAGGACCGTTGGGATCTCTGGCCTCGTCCATGAATCACGGATGACGCGGGTTCGAAGGAGGTAAACGATGGGCAACATTCAGTGGGCCGACCTGCCGCCATGGGCGCTGGCGGGCATCGTGGTGTTGGGTCTCGCCCAGCTTTCCCTGCAGGTTTTCGCGGTCGTGAACGTGTTCCGCACGCCGGAAGAACGGCTGGTCACCGGACGGCGGTGGGTGTGGGTTCTCGTCATCGTGTTGGGCTGGATCGGGCTGATCGTGTACTTCACTGCTGCCCGACGGCCGACGGTGGAGCAAGACCCGCTCCATGCCACTCCCGACTCAGACGGTTCTGCCAGCGCGAAGGCGCGGCAGGCGGCCGACCTCCTGTACGGAAAACCCTCCACCACGAACGTCCGTCGCGACGAACGATGACGCCCGCCATCGCGCTCCACGATCTGGCGAAGCACTACGGCCCTGTGCGCGCGCTGGATGGCGTCTCGCTCGACGTGCCGTCGGGCTCCGTGTTCGGGTTCCTCGGGCCCAACGGTGCGGGGAAGACGACCACCCTTCGCATCCTCACGGGGCTCGCCCGGCCGAGTTCAGGAAGCGCTCGCGTGCTTGGGCACGATGTCGTGATGTCTCCTCATGCGGTGCGGTCTGCGGTGGGCTACCTTCCCGACGTGCCGGGGTTCTACCCATGGATGACCGGGGCGGAGCTGCTACGGTTCGCGGGCCGTCTGTTCGGCTTGTCCGGCCGCGTGCTCCGCACCCGCGTGGACGCCCTCCTCGACCTCGCCGGCCTCGCCGGGGTCAAGACGCGCGTAGGGGGGTACTCACGGGGGATGAAGCAACGGTTGGGCGTGGCCCAGGCCTTGATCAATGCTCCATCCGTGCTCATGCTCGACGAGCCGACGTCGGCCCTCGATCCGATCGGGAGGAAAGCTGTGCTGGACATGATCGCCTCCCTCGCCAGCCGAACGACGGTGTTCTTCTCGACCCACATCCTGTCCGACGTGGAGCGGGTGTGCGACACAGTGGCGATCCTTCACCGGGGGAGGGTCGCGGCCCAGGCCCGGATCGGGGAGCTGAAGTCCCGTTACGGGATGCAGAAGATCGCCGTCGAGGCGACTCCGTCGGCCGAACCTCTCGCAGCGGCGCTTGCCCATGCACCGTGGGTATCGGCGGTCGAGCGCCCGTCGGACGACCGGGTCGTGCTCGCTGTCAACGATGTGCAGCGCGCCCAGCGGGAGATCCCCGCTGCGGCTGTGGCGCAGGGCGTGGGGATCCGGCGCCTGGAGACAGTCGAGGTGAGTCTGGAGGACGTGTTCGTGGATCTGGTGGGGGAGGGGGGGCGATGAGCGGGTTCCGGGCGTTCCTCGGGAAGGAGCTTCGGGAGATCGTGAAGACGTGGCGGATCTGGGTCCTCCCTGGGATAGTCCTCTTCTTCGCCGTCACCGGACCGGTGATCGCCCGGTTCGCTCCGCAGCTCGTCCAGGCCCTGGCGCCGGACACGGGCCTCGTGATCCAGATCCCGGATCCGACGTTCCTCGACGCCTACCTTCAGTGGACGAAGAACCTCGTGCAGATCGTCACGTTTGCGATCATCATCATTTTCGCGGGAGCGGTGTCGGCGGAACGCAGGTCGGGCACGGCCGTGCTTGTGCTCACGAAACCCTTGAGCCGCACTGCGTTCATCGTCGCCAAGTACCTCGCTCAAGGTGCGCTCCTCGTGGGGACCGTGGCGGTGGGCGCCGCGATCACCTGGGCCCTCACCTACGCCGTGTTCGGCGAGGCCCCGCTCTTGTCCCTCGCCCAAGCGACTGGGGTGTGGCTTGTCTGGGCGCTGATGATCCTCGGGATCATGGTCTTCCTATCGTCCCTCGTGGGCTCTCAGGCTGGGGCAGCCGGCCTCGGTCTGGGCGCGTTCGTGCTCTTGTCCATCGCCTCGATCTGGGCGCCGGCTGTGCGGTACAGCCCGGTCGGGCTCCTCAACCTCTCCGACGAGATCGTGGCTGGTCGGGCTGGGTCGCTCTTGTGGCCGGTCGTCACGGGGTTCGCCCTCACCGGGGTTGCCCTCGCCAAAGCGGTGTGGGCCTTTTCCCGCAAGGAGCTGTAGGAGCGTTCCGTGCTATGGGATCGCCGCTCGACCTTAGAGCGGCCACACCCGCAGGAGGAGCGGGACCGCCACCGCCACCGCGATCACCTGAAGCGGGAGGCCGAGGGGCCAGTAGTCGCCGAACCGGAACCCGCCTGGTCCGAGGATGAGGGTGTTGTTCTGGTGGGCGATGGGCGTGATGAACGAGGACGAGGCCCCAACCGCGACGGCCATCAGGAACGGGTCCGCTTTCAACCCAAGCTGCGCGGCGGCGCCGAGGGCGATCGGGCACATCACCGCCGCGGTAGCCGCGTTGTTGAGCACTGCGGACAGAAGCATCGTCACGACGAGGACCAGCGCCAGGGCCACAGCCGGGTTCCCCGGACCCGCGATTCCCAATAGAGACTTGGCGATCAGCCCTGCCGCGCCCGTGCTCTCCATCGCCCCCGCTACCGGGATCAGCGCTCCCAGGAGCACGATCACCGGCCAGTCGATCGCGTCGTAGACCGCGCGCGTGGACACGGTGCGCAGCGCCAGCGAGGCAAGGACGCCGGCGGCGAACGCCACCGCGGCAGGAAGAAGGCCGACCGCGGCGATGAAGACCGCCAGGCCCATGATGAGGGACGCGGTGAGCGCCTTGCGCTTGTCCGGGATGCGCAGCGAGCGCCCTGCAAGAGGCACGCAGCCGAACTGGTTTGCGAAGTCGGCCAAGGCATCCGCAGGTCCCTGCAGAAGGAGCACATCGCCCGCCTTGAGCGCCATCGTGCGCAGCCGAGCGAGCGACCTGCGTCCCTGGCGCGACACGGCGAGGAGGTTGATCCCGTACCGGGTACGGAGGAGGAGGTCCCGGGCCGAGCGGCCCTCCAAACCTGAATCAGGGAGGACCGCGTGCTCCACGAGCACGATCTCCTCCGCTGAAGCCGTCCTCTCGTCTTCTTCCGCGCTCCCCGCCTTGGAGGCCTTCGCGCTGCCCTGTACAGGTGCTGTCGCTCCTTTCGCGGCTTCGTCCCGCTTCGCTTCCTCGAGTTTCAGGCCGAGGCTGGCCAGCACGTTTGCCAGGGCTTCCGCCTGGGCCTCGATGAGCAGGATGTCCCCCGCGCGGACGACCCACCGCCGGTTGGGGGCGGTGACGCGCACCCCGTTCCGCACGAAGCTGACGATCTGGGCGTCCGCATCCTCCAGCACCTCCTCCACCTGGCGCAGCGTCATGCCCGCGATCTTGCTCCCCTCCTCCACGCGGGCTTCGGTGAGGTAGGCCGCGAGGTCGAACCCCTCGGAGGAGGCCCCCTTGCGTGCCGGGACGAGCCGCCACCCCACGAGCGCGATGAAGAGCACTCCCGCTCCCGCCACCGCCAACCCGACCGGGGCGAAGTCGAACATCGCGAACCCGCCGGCGCCGCTTTGGGCACGGAACGCGGACACGATGAGGTTGGGCGGGGTTCCGATGAGGGTCGTCATCCCGCCGAGGATTGAGCCGAACGCGAGCGGCATCAGCACCCGTCCCGGAGGGATCTCCTGCCGGGTTGCGATCTGAAGGGAGACGGGTATGAGGAGGGCGAGCGCGCCTACGTTGTTCATCACGCTCGACAGGAGCGCAGCCAGCCCGGTCAGGGCACCGATCATCAGCGTGGGACCGACCTTGAGCTTGAGGATGCGCCGGGTGAGGACGTCCACTGCGCCCGAGGACTGAAGGCTGCTGCTGAGGACGAGCACACAGGCCACCGTGATCACCGCCGGGTGACCGAACCCGGCGAAGGCATCCCCCGCCGGCACCACGCCCACGAGGACACAGGCGAGGAGGGCTCCCAGGGCGACCATGTCGTGGCGCCAGCGGCCCCACAGGAACCCGCCCAAGGTGGCGGCCAGGATGCCCATGATGAGGAACTGGTGAACGGTCATCGTCTGCTCCTCCTTCGCACGGGGACAGCCGATTGTAGCAACTGGACTGCGCAGGGGCCGGAGCTACTGCGCGGAGGTCGCAGCGTCTTCACGCACGAACCGCTTGAACTTCCGGTTGTCCGGGGGGAGCGGGATCCTCTCGAACCGAACCTGCACCGGGGCAGCGATCCCGAACGCGGAGAGTTCCGTACGGAACCGGCCCGGGAGAGCAGCCCGTATGGGATCCGGATCCGCCCCCTCTTCAACCTCGATCGTGATCGCCACGGTTCCGTCCCTCTCCTGGACGACGCGGAACTCGCGGATCGCGTCGCCCGAGGTGATGATCCAGCGGCTGATGAGGTCCGGGAACACGGGGCGCGTCATCCCTTCGCGCGTTCGGAACACGAACACGTCGTCGTTCCGCCCGATCACCTTGGCGATAGACCGGAAGCGGCTCCCGCAGGGACAAGGCCCGCCCAGCTCCACAAGGTCGTTCATCTCGTACCGAATGAGCGGCTGAACGGTGTTGAGGAGGTTCGTGACGATCATCCTTCGCGCTGTCTCCCCCGGCTCCGTGACTGGATCTCCGCCCTCGTTGAACAGCTCGACGTACACAAGGTCCTCATTGAGGTGGAGGGTCCCGCGGCGACAAGCGCTCCCGATCGGACCCTCGCTCGCCTGGTAGATCTCGACCACCGGGCACCCGAACGCCCGCTGGAGTCGCTCCTTCTCTTCGCGTTCCAGAACCTCGGCGTAGGACACGACGCGCTTCGGCATGACGCGGATCTCTTCCACGTGTGGGAGGAGGAGCCGCAGGAGCGACGGCGGGGCCATGAGGACATTGATCCGGTCTGCGTTCACCCGCTCCACGATCTCTTTCGGGTCGGACATCGTACTCATGTAGGCCAGGGAGATGAGCGGCACGCGGATGTCCGCGAACCCCTGGCTGAACACGCGGAGAAGGAACAGGATCCTGAACGGAAGCAGACGGAGCGGGATTCCTCCCCGGGCGAGAAACACCGCGGGCAACCGTTCTGTCAGGGACTTGGGTGTGACGTAGATCCCCTTCGCTCCGCTCGTCCCGCTCGACAGCCCCACCACGTACTCCCCCGCGTAGTAGCCGAGGTAGTCCCCGGCGAGTTCCTTCTCCACCGCGTACTTGACCAGCTCATCTTTTTTCAGGCCCGCCGTGTTGAGGCGGTCGAAGTTCTCCATCATCACGGCCTTGTTGATCGTGGGGAGCTGGGCGAACTCGGCGAGCGACCGGACCTCGCGATCGCGGTAGCGGTCCTGGTAGAACGGGCTCTTCTCCCGCACGACGGCGAGGAGCGCTTCGACCGCCCGCCACTGTTGCTGATGGATGTTCTCCCTGGTGTACCCGTAGAACCGTCGCTGAAGGGTGACGTAGTCGGCGAGGGAGCGGAAGGGGTTCATCGGCGGGGTGCCCGGAGCTTCGTTCGCTTCGCCGATCCACCGACGGGTTCCATGATCCAGCAGTAGAAGCGTTCGAGGCCGTACCGGTAGCCCGTGCGCTCCCATAGGACGAGGAGGAGTCCCCACCCCACCGCGAACAACAGGCCCGCCAGGAGGGCGGGGTACATGCCGAGGTAGAGCCCCGGCCACATCGCCCGCACGAGCCGGAAGACGCCCGCTGAGACCACGCTCTCCACGAAGTACACGGACAAGCTGACCGTGCCCAGTCGGTGGAAGAACCGGGTGATGATGCCCGGATGCCGGTCTGTGTCCGTTCGCAGGTCTAACACCCGCACGGTGAGAGCCAGCAGGAGGAGGAACAACCCCACCTGGAACACCATGATCGCGTACCACTGGAGGTCGATCGCCCGTTGCAGCATCGTATTGGGGAGGAGGACGTACAGGGCGAGGCCAGCAGTAAGGAACAGCGTTCCCACCGGCACCACTCTTCGCACCGCTCGTGCTCCGTCACGCATGAACCGCAGTCCGGCCCAGACCCCGAACAGGCCAAACGCGAGGTAGGGGAGGAGAGGGTTGTTCTTGTTCACGAGCCAGTTCAGCCCGAGGGCGACGAGGCGGTCCCTCCCGTCCACCGCGTTCAGATAGGTCTCGTAGAGCGGGATGCGGAGGAGCGAGAGGATTAACACCACCACGGCCGCGCCGAGGGCGATCGCGGGCGGAACGCGCTTGCGGAGCCTCCAGACGAGCGACAGGAACAGCCCGACGAGGATCGCGTTCGACCCGATCATGACCAGGCTGTCCACGTACAGCAGCCGCTCCGCGCTGAACCCCGGGAAGCGGCCTGTCCTGATGAGCTCGACGAGCACGCTATTGTCGAACGATCGGCTCTCGAAGTCGACGAGGCCGGGGCCGGTGAACACGAAGTAGGCGTAGGCCACGGCGAGCACGAACAGGCCAGCCACAACCCGCGACAGCAGGACCCTACGCCTGCGCTCTTCGTGCGCGAGCCGCTGCGAAATGCGTACCGTGTGGGCGAACCCGCTGATCATGGCGAACAGCCCGGCGCACATGAGCAGGAACCCGATGACGGTGATCACGAGCGGTGGGCTCTCGAAGTCGATCTCCCACACCCCGTCGAAGTGGTAGAACGCCGTGTGCATGAGGAGAACGGCGAAGATGCCGATCCCGCGTATGACGTCCAGCCCTCGGTAGTCCTTGATCATCGGATGTTCCTCGGAATGACCCTTGGCTGGCCAGACTACTGCCTACACGATCCGCGAGGCAAGTAGATCTCACCACCCAGGCTCAGGCCAGCGGCTCGTCCGCCCTCAGTTGCTCATAGGCAGTCCGAATCTGCGCGGCGATGCGATCGAGCTCCTCCCGTGGCGGTTTCGCGCTCCAGTCCGTGATCAGCCTGAACGGATCGCCCCGGTACCGTGGGAAGACGTGTAAGTGGACGTGAAACACCTCCTGGAACGCGGCCTCGCCGTCAGCGAGGAACAGGTTCACCCCCTCGCATTTCACCCCCGAGCGGCGGAGGGCAGCGGCGGTGCGCTGGGCAATCGTCCACATGTGGCGGCCCGTCGCCTCATCAAGGTCAGCGAGCGAGGCCACGTGGCGCTTGGGGATGACCATCGCGTGGCCCGGGTTCACGGGCCCGATCGTGAGCAGCCCCAGCACGCGGTCGTCTTCGTAGAACGCGCTCACCGGGCTCTCCCTCGTTACGATCCGACAGAACACGCAGTCGTGCACGGACCACCTCCCCTGGATGACGCCTCTGGCCAAACCCGCCCTGTAGGGTCTGGAGCATACTATCCAGGGCAGAGACTCGGGGCTACTCTGCAACTGGGCTATCTGCGCGGCCGGCTGGAACGCATCTCCCCCTGCGGTACCATGAGTTCATGGACCCATTGTCGCGAGAAGACCTGAGAGACCTTGTGGAAGGAGCATCCCCCCACTGCGTGTCGCTCTTCTTGCCCACGGGCCGCGCAGGGCCGGCTGCTCGCGAGGGAGCGATCCGTCTCAAGAACCTCCTTCGCCAAGCAGAGGAACGGCTGGTGGCTCTCGGGATGAG
Source organism: Thermotoga sp. (assembly GCA_020724765.1). GTDB lineage: Bacteria > Bipolaricaulota > Bipolaricaulia > Bipolaricaulales > Bipolaricaulaceae > Bipolaricaulis. The sequence continues at coordinate 14,953 of DYGJ01000004.1, forward strand.
GGCCCCCGAGGCCCAGGAGTTGCTCACGCCGGCGTGGAACCTCGTTGGCGATAGCCTGTTCTGGTCGTATCAGAGCGATGGGCTGGCTATCTTTGTAGCGCCAGGCGAGCTGCGGAAGTGGCGTCTTCCTTTGCGGTTCGAGGAGCTGGCGGTGGTGGCCGGGCGATTCCATGTGAAACCGCTCCTCCCTCTGTTCACCGGCGATGGCCGGTTCGAGGTGCTGGCCCTGAGCCAGAATCAGGTCCGCCTGCTGTTGGGGACGCGGCACAGCGTGAGTGAGATCCCCGTAGAGGAAGTGCCCACGGCCCTCGCCGACATCATGCGTGCAGATCTCGTTCAGAAGCACCTCCAGTTCCGCACCGCGGCGGCCAGCGGGCCAGGGAAGCAAGCCGCGGCGTACCACGGCCATGGTGGGGCCGATGCCGGGCGCAAGGACGACATCTTGCGGTTCTTCCGCCGGCTCGACGACGGCCTGAAGGCGTACCTCACATCGGAACCCGTTCCCCTTGTGCTGGCAGGAGTGGATTACCTCCTTCCGTTGTACCGCGAGGCGAGCTCCTACGCGCACTTGGTGGACGAAGGGGTCACGGGGAGCCCCGATCGGCTGAGCTCGGAACAGCTTCACGCTCAAGCGTGGGCGTTGGTTGAGCCTCACTTCCGTCGGGCTCAGGAGAAGGCTGCGGACAGGTTCGCCGAGCGCCTTGGCACGGGGCTGGCTTCGGCCCAACTCCCCGAAGTCCTCCGCGCCGCCCGGGAGGGCCGCGTGGAAGACCTGTTTGTAGCCGTGGGCGTGCAACGTTGGGGGAGGATAACCCCCACGGGCGGGGTCGAGGTCCACGAATCGGCCCAGCCGGGAGATCAGGACCTTCTCGACCTCATCGCGGTGGAGACCCTGCTTCGGAAGGGTACGGTGTACGCCGTATCGCCCGACAGGGTCCCCGGAGGGGACTGCCTGGCCGCGGTGTTCCGCTACTAGGGGGAGAGGTGCACGGGAAGCTCCTATCCCTTGACGACTACCGCCCGCTGGTGGGGGATCCGGTGGTGGACCGGATTCGGGACAAGGCCCGCCCTCTTCGGGGTTTGCATGTAACGCACATCAACTCCACCTACTACGGAGGAGGGGTCGCTGTCCTCCTTTCCCCCCTCGCCCTCCTCATGAACGATGTCGGGATCCAAACCGGATGGAGGGTGATCCAGGGGTCCCCCGACTTCTTCAGCGTGACGAAGAAGTTTCACAACGCGCTTCAGGGCGGGGACGTCAACCTGAGCCCCCGCAAGAAGCAGATCTACGAGGACACGGTGTACGAGAACGCCGTTCGCAATCATCTTGACCACGACGTGGTCATCATCCACGACCCCCAGCCCCTCCCCCTTGTGGAGCACTACCGCAAGCGCGGGCCCTGGGTCTGGCGGTGCCACATCGACCTCACGGATCCGCACCCTGGGCTATGGGCCTACCTTGCCCCGTTCATCGAGCGGTACGACGCGGTGATCGTATCCATGCCCGAGTACCGGCAGGAGCTGCGCACCCCTCAGGTCGTGTTCCCTCCGGCGATCGATGCCTTCGCCAATCAGAACCGGGACCTCTCTCCAGCCGAGGTCGACGAACGGCTCGCCCACTACGGGATCCCCACCGATCTTCCGCTGGTGGTTCAGATTTCCCGGTTCGACCCCTGGAAGGACCCTCAGGGAGTGATCGAGGCGTTCAAACTGGCGCGGAAGGAGATCCCGGCGACGTTGGTCCTCCTGGGGAACGTGGCCACCGACGATCCCGAGGGCGAGGAAGTCTACCGGTCGCTTCTCGACCAACGGGAGGAGCGGATCATCATCCTCAGCCGCCAGGACGGGGCCCTGGTGAACGCGCTCCAGCGCCGGGCGGCGGTGGTCCTCCAGAAGTCGACGCGGGAGGGGTTTGGCCTCACCGTGGCCGAGGCGATGTGGAAGGGGACGCCCGTGGTCGGTGGAGACGTAGGTGGGATCAAGCATCAGATCACAGATGAGGTGAACGGGTTCCTCGTCGCTTCCGTGGAGGAGGCTGCCCAGCGGATGGTAGAGCTTCTGCGGGACGACGATCTGCGGCGGGAGATGGGATCCAGGGCCCGGGAGACGGTGCGGGAGCAGTTTCTGATGGCAGTGCTCCTCGAGCGTTACCTGGACCTGTTCAACGCGTTCGAGCCCGACTTCCGCTTGCGGGAGCTGGGGAGCTCAGCACCGCAGGAGTGAGCGAGAGGGGCACGGCCAGTTGCCTGGCGGTCGGCCACCGCTACACCTCCGGTTGCGGTGAGCACTGGCGCACCCGCCACAGGTCAGCGGTGATCGAAGAGATCAGGGTGAGAGAAGTGCGCGCCGTCGTCTCGATCGGAACCGACCCGCAGGGCGGGTTCTCATTGGGCAGGACTGGGTAGCGAGGGGAAGAGCGATGGAGACGTGGTGGAACGTGCTCAAATGGGTCTTGATCGTCTTGGCGACCGGGTTCGTCGGGTACGTGGGCCGGTTCGGAGCGCAGTGGCTGATCGAGCGGGCCCGTGCGCGGCGCCAGGCTGAGCAGAAGAGTGTGCCGGGGAGTTCACCTCCCGCCGAAGGCTCTCCTGGCCCGCAGTCGGAGCTCAAGGACGCACAAAAGGCCGAGAAGAAGCGGGCCAAGGCCCAGTCCAAGGCCGCGAAGAAGAGGGTGAAGGGCGGCACTTGACCTCAGCGGACAGCATGTAAGGTCGCCGAGCGTATCAGCCGATATACAGAAGAGCATATGATCCTGAAGCACACATATATCAGGTTGCGAGACGGAGAGTCAGCGAACGAAGGGTTCGATTGCTCTGGCACCCTGCTTACGGTATGTCCAGGGCAGGCGGTATCTTGAGATGAAGGAAGAACTCGCGGTTGCCGGCCGGACCGAGGAGGGGTGAGGGGGAGGTCCCCCGAACCGTCCAACCCAGTTCCTGGTTTGCGAACGCCGCGATTCCATCCACAACCGCCTGATGCACGGCGGGATCCCGCACCACACCTCGCCGCACAGCCTGGCGTCCTGCCTCAAACTGGGGCTTGACGAGGGCGATCACGTCGCCCCCTGACTTCACGATCGCCGCAAGCGGGGGGAGGACGAGCCGAAGCGAGATGAACGACACGTCCACCGTCGCCAGGTCTACCCGCTCCCCAATGTCCTCGGGTCGAAGATAGCGGGCGTTCAGCCCCTCGCGCACGACCACCCGTGGGTCGTTCCGGAGATTCCAGTCGAGTTGGCCCCGTCCGACGTCCACGGCGTGCACCCGCCGCGCCCCGTGGTGAAGCAGGCAGCCGGTGAACCCGCCGGTGGAGGCGCCTACGTCCACACACACGTTGTCCTGAGGATCCACCCCGAACGCCGCGAGCGCGGCTTCGAGCTTGTCCCCGCCGCGGGATACATGGCGAGGAGGAACAGTTACCTCGATCACGACATCGGTCGAGACCTGCGTGCCGGGCTTATCAACGAGGGCCCCCGCCACGTGCACCCGGCCGGCGCGGATCAAAGCTTGGGCCTGAGCCCGCGACGGGGCATGTCCACGCTCGAAGAGGAGGACGTCCAGCCTCTCTTTCTCTCCCGTCATCCCCTCTCGCCGACGGCCTCCCCAGCCAGCGCGCGGTTGAACATCGAGAGCCCATCCGCGAGGACCGCGCACGCCCGGCGCAGGTGCGCGGTCTGGAGCACGTATGCCGCGCGGGCTTCATCCTTCCCCAAGCCAGGGGTCACGTAGAACCCGGCTCCGGGGGAGAGCATGACCGTCTCCTGGCCGGGGTAATCGGTGAGCATCCAGCGGACGAACGCCTCGGAGTCCTCCACGGGAAGGCCCATCATCACGTAGAACGCCCCTTCCGGCACGCGGAACGTGACCCCAGGGATGTCGAGCAGCTCTCTGCAGAACAGATCGCGCCGTCTCTGGTACTCGCCGATCATCTCCTCGACCACGCTGCGGTGACCTGGATCAGCCATGAAAGCGGCGAGACCAAGCTGTTCGAACGTCGGGGCGGAGAGGCGGATTGTGGCGCACTTCGTCGCCGCTGTCATCACGTCCTTGTTGTGCGAGATCAGGGCCCCGATCCGGGCCCCGCAGGCCGAGAGGCGCTTCGAGATCGAGTCCACGAGGATCGCCCGATCACGGACCTCGGGGAACGTGAGGAGGCTGGTGTGCTTCCCGTCGTAGACGAACTCTCGGTACACCTCGTCGGAGATAATGAACAGGTCGTTCTTGAGGGCGATGTCCACCAGCATCTCCATCTCCGCCTTCGTGTACACAACCCCGGTCGGGTTCCCAGGGTGGGAGAACAGGATCGCCTTCGTGCGCGGGCCGATGAGGGCTTCGATCTCCGCTCGCGGCGGAAGATGGAACCCGTCGTCCCGGGACGTGGTGATGGGCACGATCTCGACGTTGGTGAGCCGGGCGTACCCGAGGTAGTTGGGGTAGAACGGCTCTGGGACGAGAACCTGGTCTCCCGGATCGCAGGCGATGGTGAGGGCGAACGTGATCCCCTCCGATCCACCGACGGTGATCAGAATCTCCTCGCGGGCCACGGGCAGTCCACACTCCCCGTAGTAGCGGACGAGGGCTTCGAGGGCCTCCGGAATCCCTGGAGATGGGGCGTAGTCTAGAACCTCGACCTTCGCCTCCCGCACCCCGCGCATGAACGCTGCCGGGGTGGAAATGTCGGGTTGGCCGATGTTCAGGTGGTAGACCTTCTTGCCCCGCCGTTTCGCCTCGACGGAGAGGGGATACAGGCGGCGGATGGGCGAGGCGGGAGCTGCAGCACTGCGCGCAGAGGGCTTAGGCATAGTCGAGAACCCACACCTCCTTCTTGGTGGGGAGAGCATCGGGGGTGATCTTCACCTCAGACTTCTTGATCCGCTTCGCAGGGATGCCGACCTCGTCCAGAAACTCGTCCACAGGGCGGATCGGCCAGTCCTTCACCGCCTCGGTGCGGTAGTGCATGGGAATCACGATGCGCAGTCTCGGGAGCGACCGCACGACCTCGCTCGCCTCCTTGGCTCCGACCGTGAAGTGGCCGCCCACCGGGAGCAGTGCCACCTCCACATCTTGAAGCGGGCGGAGCTGCTCGGCGTTCAGGGTGTGGCCGAGGTCCCCAAAGTGGGCGAGGGTTACCCCGTCCACCGTGAGCTTGAAGATCACATCCTGACCGCGGTCACGTCCTCCCTTGGTGTCGTGGAACGCCGAGACACCGCGGAACGTGATCCCCCGCACCGTCTGCTCGCCGATCCCGCGGACGACCTCCGGCGATCCCTCCACCCGATCCACCGCGTTGTGGTCGAAGTGGTCGTGGGACACGGTCACGATGTGGGCCGGGCCCTTCGGAGCTTTGTACGGGACCTTCTCCTCGTAGGGGTCGGTGATGATCACCGTGCCATCGCCCGCCTCGATGCGGAAGCAGGCGTGGCCAATCCACTTGAGCTTCACACTCGCCACCTCCTCGCAGAGCTACTCTATCCGAGTGAGGCGGGGGCGGGCAACCGAGCGAGGGCCCGGTTCAGCAGGTGCACCACAAGATCGTCGTAGGACATCCCGATTGCCCGGGCGGCGCGGGGAACGAGGGACATCTCGGTGAAGCCGGGGAGGGTGTTCACTTCGAGGAGGTACGGCGTCCCGTCCGGGGCGAGGCGGAAGTCGGCCCGCGACAGGTCGCGACATCCGAGCACCTCGTGGGCTTGGCGCGCGACGTTCTGGATCCGAGCAGCGATCTCGGGGGCGATCTCGGCCGGGCAGGAGACGGTGCACTCCCCGGGGGTGTACTTCGCCGTCCAGTCGAAGAGATCACCCTTCTTCGGTTGCAGCTCGACCAGGGGTAGCGCCTCTACCTCCCCGTTTCGCTCGAGGAGGGAAGCGGTGATTTCCCGGCCGGGGATGAACCGCTCGGCGAGGAACTCCCCGTACCGGTCAGCTAGCTCCTCGGCTGCGGGCATGAACTCCTCGCGGCTGGCGACGATGCGTACGCCTACGCTGGATCCCTCGCGCCGCGGCTTGAGGACGAGCGGATAACCCAGCTCCTCTGCTCTAGAGGCGAACGTCGCGAGGTCGCCTCTCGTGTAGTGCAGCCAGTCCGGGACAGGAAGGCCCTTCGCCTGGAACGTCTTGCGCGACTCGACCTTGTCCAGCGCCAGCGCCGAGGCCAGCGGCTCCGAGCCGACGTACGGTTTGCCCATTAGATCGAGAAGGAGCTGCACCGTGCCGTCCTCGCCCTCCCCACCGTGGAGGATGTTGAACACAGCGGCAAACGGGGCCAGCCGCTGCGGGAGGCCATCGTAGGTGTCGAACTCCACCAACTCTGCATTCCACCTGTTGCGGACAAGCGCAGCGTACACGCCGCGGCCCGAGCGGAGCGAGATCTCCCGCTCCGCAGAGGTACCCCCACACAGCACCGCGACCCGAGGTGTGTTCATCGAGCGATCCTCAACCTGGCTGAGGAGTGAGTCAAGAGCGTCGGTCCCTGACGCGGGTATTCCAGGTCACTGCGCGCATCTTCTCTCCGGGTGACGGTGTTGGGCTTGTCTCCCTCGCTCCTTGCGGGAGAGAGGGTCGAGGTGAGGGGGGATCTACAGGTCAAACTCGGCGACGAGGAACGTGTGATCCGACGGTTTCTCGGCCCGGCGTGCCTCGCGATCGATCCACGACCGCACCGACTTCTCGGCGAGGGGCCGCGTGGCCCAGATGTGATCTACCCGCCACCCCACGTTCCGATCGAGCGCCCCCGCCACGCGGTAATCCCAAAACGTGTACTGCCCTGGTTCCCCCGGGTGGTGGTTGCGGAACACGTCCACGAACCCCCACGCCCGGACCCGCTCCAGGGCGGCGCGGGCCTCAGGGTGGAAGTCCACATGGTCTTTGAGCCGCTTCGGGTCGTGGACGTCGATCTCCTCCGGGGCCACGTTGAGATCCCCGCACCAGAGGAGGGGCTCCTCTGGCGAGAAGTGGCGCGCGAAGTGGTCGCGCATCCGCGCGAGCCATTCCAGCTTGTACGCGAACATCGGAGAGTCCGCAGACTGACCTTGGGGGACATAGGTGTTCACGATCGCGATTCCGGCCACCGTGGCCTGGATCAGGCGTGGTTCGTCAGGAGAACCTCCGTCATCGAGCCCGTAGCGGACGTCCGTCGGCTCGGCGAGGCTTGCCAGGGCGACCCCGGCGTGCGCCTTCTGCCCGCGGAAGGTGACCTGGTAGCCTCTCTTCCGAAAGAACTCGGTCGGGAACTCGTGGTCCTGGACCTTCGTCTCTTGAAGGCAGAGAACGTCGGGCCTCTCCTGCGAGAGCCAGTCGGCGAGGACGGGGAGCCGGGAGCGCACCGAGTTCGTGTTGAACGTCGCCACCTTGAACATGAACTCCATCCTACCTTACGAGGCGACCATAGAACTCGGGGCGGCGGTCGGCGAGCACATCGTTGAGCTGGGTGAGGTGCTTGTCTCGGGCTTGGGCGGGGTCGATCTCTACCACCTGCGCTTCCTCCCCATCCTGCGGAGCTTGCACAAGCACGTCGCCATTGGGGGCCACGACCTGAGAGAGGCCGGTGAAGCGCAGTGTCTCCCCCGTGCGCGCCTCGACCCCGATCCGGTTTGCGGTCACGGTGAACACGCGGTTCTCCATCGCCCGCACCCGCATCGTCAGTTGCGCGAGCCCTGGCATGACCAAGTTCGCCGGGTGGGCGATCACCTCCGCCCCCTGAAGGGCGAGCGACCGCGCCGCCTCGGGGAAGAAGTGGTCGTAGCACACGAGGAGCCCGACCTTGGCCAGGCCTACATCTGCGACGGGGAACGGGAGGTCCCCCGGAGCGAACAGGTTCTTCTCCTCGTAGAACAGGTGAACCTTACGGTACCGGACGACGAGGCCGGATGGGCCGACGAGGACCGCCGAGTTGTAGACACGCTTGTCTGCCCTCTCAGGGAGGCCAGCGACGAGGTGGCAATTCGATTCGCGGGCGAGGGCGATGAGACGGGCCGTCGTCGGTCCTTCCGGCACCGGCTCGGCGAGCTCCGCGAGTTCCTGGGCTGTGGCGAACTGGTAGCCGGTAGCGAACAGCTCGGGGAGCACCCACAGGTCGGCCCGGTCACGGGCCAGGAGATCCGCGACCCTGTCCAGGTTCCGTTCGACCTCGCCGAATTCCGGTGCGACCTGCACATATCCCACGCGCATGAGGGGAACTGTAGCGACGAGAACCTGCTCTTCAACCACCGCTCCTTCTAAGGTTCTGACTGAAACGTATTGGGGCTGCCTGCTCCAACTGCGGTCGTCCTCTGGTTGATCGATCCCGGGCTCGACTCTGAGCGGAAGCTTGAGACCTGCTCGAAAGCGAGGACGAGTGCTCCGCAAGTGGGGACGAACGACGGCTGGGGCCTGGTGCCCACGGTTCGGCGAGATGTGTTGGCCTTCCTCTTTGCGTGGCCCAGCCAGGCGTTCTGCCAGCTAGAGATCGTCCACGCCGCGGGGGGCGGCAGGGGCGGGTGCTACGGCGATGGAATCTCGGGGAATCCCTTGAAGATGGACAAGCGATAATCCCCGCTCCCACCCCGCCAGACCACCCGGATGAAGAACCGACACTCCCCGTCCAGGAAGCATTCTCCGAGAGGCGGGCACTCCACCCCCGCATAGCACGGGACATGCATCGCCGTAGCAGCTTCTACTGACAGGCATTCGGCAAGCACGTCGCCACACGGGTCGTGAACGAGGTAGAGATCAACAACGAGGCTACCCGGGTCAAGCCAGACGACGAACGCATCACCGTACGTGGCGCGGATTCTGTGCCAGTCATGCCAATCACCTTCACCGAGTGCCCCTGTGTAATGGCCGGCTGGGAGGAGGATCGCATCGTCCCCGGGGCCGGACGAATCGGGAAGCTGTTCGCGCGGCAATGTGGCGATGTCCGCTTCCTTGGGAAGGCATCCCTGATGCAGTTCGCCGGAGGCGCATCGGAACTCGGGGCCCACCGCACAGGTATTCACAAGCAGCGATGGCGGGGACGGGGCGGGGGCGGCCGCTGGCAGCGCAGGTGCGGAGTTGAAGACACAGATAGAGACGGCACATTCGACACCTCGTGTCTGCAGATCGACGACCTTCCTAGCGAGAAACAGGGCGAACCCTTCTTGATCGCCGGTCCGATACGCATACTCGCTGGCATCATAGGCGCGGAAATAGGAGACCAGATCCGTCTGCTCGCTGGGAATCACCAAGCCCAATACCGCCTCTCTACCCAACGGGGGCGCTATGGCCAGAGAGATCCTCGCGCCATCAGGGGGAATGGTGAGAAGCGTGTCTGCAGCGACAACAACCGGGAAATCTTCCCAGAAGTGGCGGCACGGAAACAGCATCATCGTCACTTCGCCATCGGCACGAAAGTAGAAGAGGTAGAGATACCCGTCAATGGGAGACTTCACCGAGATCACCATCTGCTCAGCTGCGTAATACGTTCTTGAGCAGCCCCCATTCACCGATAGCTCCAGAGGCCGAGCGGCGACTAGAGTCGCTCCCTGAAGCCGCTGCAGCGTGAGATCAGATAACTGAGCGTTGCACGTCACCGTGCAGAGAGACACAAGGATGACGCTTGCCGTTCTAGCATTCATCTCACCACCATCCCCAGACTCCACGCAGTGTAGCGAGGGCGGCTATCGGGATCAAACACCAGGATCTGGTTCTCCAGGACACCGCTTGCAGAGAGAGGGGACGCTACCGGTCGGGCTTTCTACTCGACGACGGTGCGGGGATGCTGCTTGGACCCAGCTGCGCGAATACGAGGCTCCCGCGAACGCAGATCCACAAGCCCATCATCGGTGCCATGACTGGCCAAACATTCGGGCACGCGTTGTAATGTGATCCGCGAATTCCCATTAACAACACAGCGAATCCGTTTATAGTGGTTGCCGGCAGGACATAGTGTCCCTTGACGCGGTTCAGATCCCGTTGTATACAGAATCTATAGTGTTGGTGGGGTCGCCACTACAGATGGCGGATCTTTGCTAGGGGGTGGCATTCGGAGGCAAAGAAGGCGGTCGGTCAGCTGGGTGTTCGGGTCCCGGGAATGGCAAGCCTTACAAGCACAGATAAGGGAGAGGAGGGCAGGATGGCAGGAACAGCGCGATTTGGGTGGCTACTGGCAGGGCTCGCCCTGCTGGTTTCGATCGGAGGGCTGGCAGCGACATGGCATGTGAACCCTGGGGATGATATCCAGGCCGTAATTGACACCGCGGCGGCGGGGGACACGATTGTCGTCGCCGCAGGGACGTACAACCTGACCGGAACGATCAACGTAACCAAGATGCTCACCATTCTTGGGGCGCAGGCGAACGTGGATCCGCGGCCCAGCGCGGGTGGGCGAACAGGCCCAGAGACGTTGTTGACGAGCACCACTACGGTGTTCGACATTCAGGCCCACGACGTTGTGATCAACGGGTTCTCCATCGAGACGAATATCAACAATGCCAACACGAACATCATCCACGACAGCAGCACGTCGTTCACCTCTGAGAACGCAACGATCGCCTACAACATCATCACGAACACGGGCTCGACGATGAACGAGGCGGTCAAGATCCGTTGCGGTGAGGCTCCCGTGATTGCGTACAACTACATCTACAACATCCCGTCGCCCGGCGATGCGATCAACTTCGATCGGGTCACGAATGGTCGGATCGAATACAACGAGATCTTCAACAGCGGCAGCGAGAATGCTGCTATCTACATCTATGATTCCCAGTACACGTGGATCGTCGGGAACATCGTGGATACGACGACGAAGAACGACGGCATCAAGCTGGGGCGGAAGTCCAGCGGCAATGCGACCCTGAGCGGCGGTTGGATTATCGGCAACCTGGTGATGAACACAGCTCAGGATGGGATCACCGTTTACGCAAGCGACGTGGTGGTTGAAGGCAACACAGTGATGGGCGCAACCACCGAGAACGGTGCGATCTACTTGGCATTTGGGATCAGCAACATCGTCATCCGCTACAACACGATCGTGGACAACGCGTTGGCCACCGGGAAGTGGGGAACCCCCGGCGGCATCACGATCGGCTCTGCCGTGAACGCCTCTACGGTGGAGATCTACGGCAACACGATCACAGGGAACTACCCAGTGGACGTGGCCAACATGGCCAGCGGAGCACCGCTCCTCGACGCTACTGGCAACTGGTGGGGGCAGGACACGGGGCCTCTCGCGGGTCAGATCGCGGGGAACGTGGCCTACAGCCCGTGGCTTGGCAACGAGCCGTCGGAGCCCACGTGGACGTTCATCGTCGCTCAAGCGGGGCCTGAGCCTAGCCCCGGCTACATCCAGAGGGCAGTCGACCTTGCGCGCGATGGCGACGTAGTCTTTGTGCAGGCAGGTACGTACGCAGAGAACGTCCAGGTGTACAAGGCGCTCAATCTAATCGGCGACAATGCCAGTATCTCCCCAGCTGCTGGGGCGGCGATCACCCTGCGATCGCCAGGCAGCGATGCCTTGGAGGACATGCTGATCTCCATCAACACCTCGGGCGGAGCCTACGGTGTCCTCATCGATGGGGGGCTGTGGGCTCACATCCCTGGCGAGGACGTTGTGATCGAGAATCTCACGCTTGCTGGGGTTTCGTTGAGCGGCCATGGGCAAGAGGGCTTGGTGATCATGAACGGCGCACAGGTCACGGGTCTGTTTGTTGTAGACAGCGCGTTCCTGTATAACCGGGTAGGTTTGGGCATCAGCGGCACGGGCACTGCTGTCGCTGATGCGTCCGTGACCTCCTCCTTGTTCGTTGAGAACACGCTGCACGGTATTCAGATCCTCGCCGGAGCGGCCGTTGACGGCCTTCTCGTTGCTGGGAGCGTATTCCTCCTTAGCGGAAACGAGGGCATCAATGTCTCAGGTGGAGCCCAGGTGGACGATCTGGCGGTTCGAGACTCAGCGTTCCTTCTGAATAAGATCGGCATCGGCATCACCGGCGCTGCAACGCGGGTCGAGGGATTCACCGTGCGAGACAGCGGCTTCGTCGGGCAGGGGCAACACGGGATCTACATCCACGGGGCAACGGTCTCGGATCTCGAGATCCGCGATACCCAGTTCGCAGGTAGCGTCTACCAGGGCATTCACATTCAGAATGCCACGGTTGACGGAGCTGTCATCGCTGACTCAGTGTTTGAGTTCAGCCGGTGGGGCCTGCTCATCCGGGGGAGCTCGAACGTAACCGGTCTTCACGTGGTCGGCAACGTCTTCTCGGATCACTCCGAGACAGCCCTCGGACTCTCCTCGGGCAGTATTTCGGGCGCGCTGATCGACAGCAACACGTTCGTCAACAGCGGCTGGGAGCACATCGATGTCGGCCTTTATTGGATGGGCACGCTAACAGCTAGTGACATAGAGATCCTCCGAAACTTCTTCGGGCCTGGCACCCAGTGGGCCGCAATCTACGTAGACGGTGACGCAGTGTTTGGCCTGGGCGACGTTGTTGCTCATTACAACGCATTCAGCACCGGAGCGTGGGGCGTGTTCAACGCTAACGCTGTCACTGTCGACGCAGCCCTGAACTGGTGGGGTGACCCCGATGGACCGATGCACGCGAGCAATCCCGCCGGAGCAGGAGATCTGGTGAGCGACAGCGTGATCTTCAGCCCGTGGCTGGGGACGAGCCCGGATGGTGACCCGCTCGCGCCGGGCGTGCAGATCACGGGGCCGATGCTGATCATCGTTGCCCCGGTAGGTCCCGAGCCTGCGGGTGGCTACCTGAACACCGCCATCGCCGGCGCCAACACGCTCCCGTTTGCTGACACCATCAGGGTCCGCGAGGGAACGTACGACGCCAGTACGCCGATCACCGGCCCGGTGAGCATCCTCAGTTGCACGAGCTGTCCGAACCCGACAACCCTTACAGGCGACATGACGTTCGATGCGGCGGGGATCCTCATCGGCCGGATGGGCCAGGGGTTCACGATCCTCGGGGACATCACTGTGGGTGCAGGGGCGGACGCCTCGACGATCCACATCAACTGGAACGACCTCTTCGGCACAGTCACCAACGACGGAGTGGGCATGCTCGATGCCACCTACAACTGGTGGGGCGGCGCCCACCCCAGCGCTCGAACGTTCGGGAGTGTGAACTACGACCCATACCTTCCCAAGCCGGTGTGCGAAGTCTTGGCGTTCATGGAGAAGCACGGACTGAATCCTGATGAGGCAATCATTGCATTGGGATCCGGGGCACCTAACCATCTTCTGTTCCTTATGTGGCTTGCGGGACGGCTCGGGGTCAGTGTGACGGATGCCGAGGATCTCGTTGAGGAGTACGGCTCCTCTGCTATCTTGAGCGCTCTGGATCGAACCACAGACTTCGATGACTTCGTGCGACTGCTCCTCGGGTACGGGGCAGCTCCGGCCGGTGGAGCGGGGATGTTCGTGGATCTCGGTGTGGCGGGTGGCGCGGGATCGTTCCAGGGCCAGACTGTGGATGCCGTGTATGAGATCGGGCAATCGATCCTCGTTTCGTTCGAGCTTCTGGACTTCCAAGGCAACCCGGTTCTCGGGATCGGTGCCTGGGTTACCTTGATTCAGCTCCACGAGGACGGCCACCAGACGATCTGGTACTGGGGTGCCACTTACTACAACCCGGAGACCGGCCTGCAGGAGATCTCGATCCCCACAGCAGGACTCCCGGCGGGCTACTACAACCTGGGCATCGGCTTCAGGGACGGGACCCAGGAACAGATCCTGATTCAGATCGTCGTCGAGTAGGTCGCCACTCCCTTCATAACGATGCCGGGGCGCCCCAGCGGCGCCCCGGTTTCTTCCCCCTAACTAAGCAGGGCCGGAGGGTGCTACGGTGTGATCGTGAACCCGAGGACGAGGTTCCGCCGGGAGTGCCAGAGGAGGTAGGCCCTCCACCCTGACCCGCTCACCCCCAGGCCGACCCCCCACGTGATCCGCACCTCGGTCCGTGTCTCCGGTTCGATGACCACCTGGGGAGCGAGCGTTCCGGAGGGAAACCACGGCGGGACCCACGCCATCTCCTGGCCCGAGAGTCCGAGGAGGATCACTGCGCCAACCCGCCCGAGGGCTAGCCAGCCGACGAGGTACCCTTCCACCTCCGGCCCCCAGGCGAACCAGCCGCCGGGCCCCGGCTCGTTCAGATTCGGTATCGGGGGAGAGGGGCGAAGCGATACGCCGCACCCCAACCCCTCGATCCAGAGATCCGCGGCGATGGAAAGAGAGGTTAGGCCTGCCGCCAACCCGATCCCGGGCGCGGGGAGATCTCCCTCCGCGATCCACGTGGGGGGAGCGACAGGTGACCACAGGACGGGCCGTGCTGGAGAGAGGGCCACGGCCAGGGTGACTTCTTCCCTGTCGGCCATGGTTAGGTCAATGGATTGGGTCTCGTAGCCGCTTCTTTCGATCCGGACTCGGATCCGTCCCGGAGCGACCGCGGTGGACACGGGCGACACACCGACGTAGTGCCCTCCCACCCACACCGCGGCCCCGCTTGGGCTTGTGGTCACGCTGAGGGTTGCCCGGGGGCGGTACACGCGGAACCCTGTCCAGGCCGTGCCCCACCTGCTGCCGGGGAGCAACGTCTGAAGCTGCGCGGAGAACGCGACGGGGTTGACAAACTGGAGGAACGCGTCCTTCTCGAACGCCTTTACCTCGTAGAACGACAGCGGCCCCTCCGAGGCGACGAGTTGCAGGTACTCAAACCCTTCGGGCTCGGTCACGCGCAGGGACCACCCCGTCGTGGGAAGGGTGTGCTTGCCGGCCGGGAAGCGCGGGTCCTGCAGGTACCGGTTTGGGACGAGGAGCTTGACCTTGCCGTCCGACGTCAGGTTGTAGAGGTACACATAGGCGTCGCGGTTCAGGGTGAAGGTCAGCTTCAGGGCATCGCCCGGGACGTAGGTAGCTTTGTCCGTGGTGAGGGAGACGACGATCCCCGGCTCCGCCGGGACGGGGATGATCCCCTGGGGAACGACGGGGATCTCTCCTTGCCCCATGGCGACGACACCCGTCACCACGGTGAACCCGAGACACCACCCGAGCAGACTGCTACGCAGCAAACGACGAACCATGGCTAAGCACCTCCAGCCGTATCTACACCGGACCCAGGGCCCGGGTTCGGGCGATCAGGCACCGGGTGCGCCCGATCCCAACGCCTTGCGCAGGGCACGCAGGGGAAGAAGGGCGCACGTGAGGCGGGTCCGCACCACCCCTCCCAGGGCGGAGAGTAGCTCCTCGTCGGCCATCCGCGTCGCTTCCGGCACGGGCTTCCCTTGAACGAGCTCGGTCAACAACGAGGCAGAGGCCAAGGAGATCGCGCACCCCTCTCCCTCGAACCGGATGTTCTGGATGGTCTGATCCTTGATCCCGAGCTCAATCCGCACGACATCGCCGCACAGGGGGTTCGCCTCGACGGCCGCGGCGTCGGGATGGGGGAGCCGTCCCTTGTTGCGGGGGTGGCGCCAGTGGTCGAGGATGATCTCTTCGTAGCTCATCCCAACGCCTTCCACACGCCGTCGAGCGCCTCCAGGAACAACCCCACTTCGTCGATCGTGTTGTACACGTGGAACGAGACCCGACATGACGCCGGAATCCCCAACTTTCGGTGGAGGGGCTGGGCGCAGTGGTGCCCACCTCGGATCGCGATCCCCTCCTGGTCGAGGAGGGTCGCGACGTCGTGGGGGTGGATGCCTGCAAGAGAGAACGAGACCAGTGCCCCGCGTGTTGTTGGGTCCTTAGGTCCGTACACGGTCACGTGGGAGCGTCGGAGGAGCCCGTCGAGAGCGAGCGCGGTCAGCTCCTCCCCATGACGACGCACCTGATCCAGCCCGATCTTCTGCAGGTAAGCCACCGCAGTCCCGAGCCCGACCGCCTGAGCGATCGGCGGGGTCCCTCCCTCGAACCGGGCCGGCGGGTCGTCCCACGTTGCCCGGTCCAGCCACACCTCGCGCACCATTTCCCCACCCACGAGGAGGGGAGGTAGGTTCTTCAGGATCTCCCGCCGGCCCCACAGGACGCCGATTCCCGTTGGTCCGAGCATCTTGTGCCCGGAGAACGCGACGAGGTCGGCCCCCAGCTCCCGCACGTCCACCGGCATGTGGGGCACCGATTGGGCAGCATCCGCCACCACGATCGCCCCAACTTGATGAGCCTCAGCAGCGATCTCCGCCACCGGGTTCACCGTCCCCAGGGCGTTCGAGACGTGCACCAGGGTTACAACCTTTGTCTGTGGGGAGAGCTTTCTCCGCAGGTCGTCCCGATCCAGTTCTCCGGCTGGTGTCACGGCCACTGCGCGGAGGTGCGCGCCCCGTCGGCGCGCCGTCTCCTGCCACGGGAGGAGGTTCGCGTGGTGCTCCATCTCTGTGACGAGGATCTCGTCCTCCTGCTCGATCACCGTCTCCCCGAGCGCCCACGCCGCGAGGTTGAGGGCCTCCGTCGTGCCCCTTGTAAACACGATCTCCTCCGGGCTCGCCCCGATGAGGGACGCGACCGCGGCCCGCGCTCCCTCGTAGCAGTCGGTGGCCTCGGCGGCGAGTTCGTACACCCCGCGCCGCACGTTGGCGTACGACTCCCGGTAGAAGCGAGCCTCGGCCTCGATCACCGCGGTCGGCTTCATGCTCGTGGCGGCGGAGTCGAGGTACACGAGGGGTTTTCCGTGCACGGTGCGGCGGAGGATCGGGAAGTCGTCGCGAACGCGCGCGTCCATCAGCCGATGGCCTTCTCGAAGCTCATCTCGAGGAGCCCCTTGAGCTCGATCGAGTACTCAAGCGGGATCTCCTTGAGGATGGGGGACACGAACCCGTTTACGATGAGGCTCATCGCCTGAGCCTGGGACAGCCCACGGCTCATGAGGTAGAACAGCTGGTCCTGGGACACCCGCCCCACCGTCGCCTCGTGGCCGAGCTCGACGTCGTCGGTCTCCGCGTTGAGGATGGGAATGGTCTCTGTCTTCGCGTCTGGGGTGAGGAGGAGGGTCGAGCACTCGACGTGGGCCTTGGATCCTTTGGCGTGGGGGAACACGTGGACCGTGCCGCGGAACACGGACCGGCCGCTTCCCTGAACCACGGACCGGGAGACGAGCCGCGACGTGGTGTCCGGTGCGCGGTGGAGCGCCCGTGCCCCGCTGTCGAGCCACATCCCGTCCTGGGAGAACGTGAACGAGAGGTTTTCCGTCCGCGCTCCA
>DYGJ01000004.1:32120-39001 GCA_020724765.1 Thermotoga sp.
GGACCGTAGTGGCGTAGAGCATCGTCACCTTGCTCCCCAGGGATCCGGACACCCAGTCCACCGTTGCCCCGGCATGAGCGAGCGCCCGCTTGTTGTTCAGGTTGTACACGTTCTTCGACCAGTTTTGCACGGTAGTGAACCGGACCTTGGCCCCGTCCTTGGCGAAGATCTCCACCATCCCCGAGTGGAGAGCGGACCGGGCGAATCGGGGAGCAGAACAACCCTCGATGTAATGCACGGACGACCCGGGTTCGGCGACGATGAGGGTGTGCTCGAACTGGCCGACGGCCTCCGTCTGCATTCGGTAGTAGGCTTGGAGCGGCACGCTCACCTCGACTCCCGGTGGAACCCAGATGAACGTGCCCCCGCTCCACACCGCGCCGTGGAGGGCGGCGAACTTGTTGTCCTCAGCGGGGATCGCTTTCATGAAGTAGTCCCGAATCCACGGGTGCTCGCGCACGGCCGTGTCCATGCTTGCGAAGATCACCCCTTGGACGCGGACCTCGTCGAGAAGGGATCGGTACACGACCTCCGAGTCCACTTGCGCTCCCAGTCCAGCGAGGGCCTTCTGTTCGGCCTCCGGAAGCCGCAGCGCGTTGAACGTGCGGCGGAGCTCGTCGGGAAGGTCCTCCCACCGCTTGACGGGGTCCACCGGCCGGGCGTAGTAGGAGAGATCGGAGAAGTCGAGCCCGGAGAGGTCCGGGCCGAACCGGGGCAACCGCGCCCCCTCGAACACCGCGAAACACCGGTCGCGATGGGCCCTCATCCAGGTCGGCTCGCCCTTCTCGACCGACAGCGCCTCGACGAACTCCCGGGTCAGGATACGCGGGGTTCCTTGGGTCGTCATCCGCGCACCACCTCGAACCCCTGTTCTCCGATGCGGTGGGCGAGTTCAGGGCCTCCGTGCTCGACAATGCGTCCGCCGTCGAGAACGAACACGTCAGAGAGCGGCACATGCTCCAAGATCCGTGGGTAGTGGGTGATGATGAGCACTGCTGCTCCACTCTCGGCGAGGGTGCGGATGGCACCAGCGATCAACCGCAACGCGTCCACATCCACCCCTGAATCGGGCTCGTCGAGGAGGGCGACCTTTGGTTTGAGGAGGTACAGCTGGAGGAGTTCGGACCGCTTCTTCTCTCCCCCGGAGAACCCGACGTTCAACTCGCGGCCGTCGAACGCCTCCATTCGCAGTTGGCCGATTGCCTGGGGGTAGCTCTTGTGGAACTCGCAGAACCCCTGGCCCCGTTCTGCACAGGCAAGGCGGAGGAACTCCCGCAGGGAAACGCCCTCGATTTCGGGGGGGTACTGGAACGCGAGGAAGAGACCTTTGCGGGCCCGCTCAAACGGGGGCAGTGATAGGAGCTCTTCTCCATCCAAGGACGCCCGCCCTCGGGTAACCTCGTACCCCGGACCACCGGCGAGGCTGAGGGCAAGGGTGGACTTCCCCGACCCGTTGGGACCCATCAACGCGTGGACCCGGCCGGGATTTAGGGCAAGGTTGACCCCGCGCAGGATCGGCTCTCTGCCGACAGAGACGTGAAGATCCTCTATGACCAGAACTGGCATACGGAGAACGAGGCTACCCCCCCCGCGAGCGGCCCGCAACACGACCGCCGCAAGCTCCCCCGACAAGGCATACGCGAGGTGAAGGGAAAGGTTTGCCGCGGACGGTTGTCCATACCAACAGGGCTCAAGTCATCGCGCGGTCCGCTTGCAGGGCTGGGGAGGAGAAGTGGGCTCGGCAGCGCGGCTCGTAGCTCTCCAGTCCCCCGATCAAGATCTCCGGTCCTCCCACCACAGGCTTCCCATCCACCAGCCGCTGGGATCGGGTGGCCGGCTCGCCGCACACGGTGCACACGGCCGACAGCTTGACCGTCTCGTCGGCAAGTGCCAGCAGTCCGGGCATCGGCCCGAACGGCTCGCCGCGGAAGTTCAAATCGAGGCCAGCAACGATGACCCGCTTCCCGATGGACACCAGCCGTTCGCAGAGTTCTGGAAACGACGGGCCGAAGAAGTTGGCCTCGTCGAACGCGAACACGTCGGTGACGCGTGACGGGTGACCTGTGAGGAGCTGGGAGAACTCGGGCCAAGAGATGTCGGTGGGCAGCCGGCGGCAGGGCAGCGACCGACCGTAGTGGGTGACCACCTCTTCCACCGCGTACCGGGTATCAAGCTCCGGTTTGAAGAGGAGTACTTCTTTCTTGGCGATCCGCGCCCGCTCCACGCGGCGGAGAAGCTCTTCCGTCTTCCCCGAGAACATGCACCCCGTGACCGCCTCCAGCCGCCCCGCCATGACCCGCGGATCGTAGCCCACGCACCGGCTGCGGCCAAGGTTGTGACCTCCCGAAGAGGGTAGTACATTAGCCCTGTCCAGCATGCAACGGTACCGGGTGAGAGCGGACGTTTATCTCCTCCGGCGGGGCGCGGGGCTCCTCGTGGTGTACGCGCTGCTGCTGGTCGTTGCGGTGATCATGGCGATGCCGCTCCTGTGGATGCTCAGCACGTCGCTCAAGGACCTTGTTCAAGCCCTTCGTGTACCCACCCCTGCGAACTGGGTCCCCAACCCCGCCTTCTGGGACAACTTTCCGACCGCATGGAACGCAGCTCCGTTCGCGATCTACTTCTGGAACTCGTTCTTCCTCGCGGTGACGACCACGGTGGGGGACGTGATCACGAGCATCCCCGCCGCCTACGTCCTGGCGAAGATGAAGTTTCTCGGCCGAGGCTTTCTGCTGGGGCTTCTCCTGGGAACGCTGATGATCCCCGGCCAGATGTTGCTGGTGCCGAGCTTCATCCTCATCAACCGCCTGGGCTGGTACAACACGTACTGGGCGCTCATCATCCCCTGGACCGCGGGTGTGTTCGGGATCTTCCTCCTCCGCCAGTTCTTCAAGACGATTCCCGATGAGCTGTGGGACTCGGCCCGGATCGACGGGTGCCATCGGCTGCGCTACATCTTCCAGATCGCTGTGCCGCTGGTCCGCCCCGGGATCGCCACCGTGGCCCTGTTCAAGTTCGTGGGCTCGTGGAACGCGTTCCTGTGGGTGATCATCATGACCGACAAGGTGGGGTTGCGGACCGTGCCCGTGGGACTAAGGTTCTTCATGATGGACATCGGCACAGACTACCCACGGCTGATGGCAGCGGCGACGATGGCCATCGTTCCCGTCCTCATCTTGTTTGTGTTCGCCCAACGGCAGTTCATTCAGGGGATCGCCCGCACAGGGATCAAGTGAGAGGGAGGTGAGAACGGGGAGAGACGGAAGGATCTTAGGAGAAAACACGAGAGGCGTTTGGACAACCTACGGAGGTGGGTGACATGCGACGAGTTGCGATAATAGCGTTGGTATGTGCGTTGGGAGTAGGGGCCCTCGGTCAGGTGACGATCAGTTTCTGGCATGCGATGGGCGGCGCTTTGGGCACGACGTTGACCGAGCTCATCCAGAAGTTCCACGACGAGAACCCGGGGATCACGGTGGACCTGATCCACCAGGGAGGCTATAGCGCTCTCCAGCAGAAGCTGATTGCAGCGGTGGCGGCAGGCGAGCCTCCGACCCTCGCCCAGCAGTACGAGAACTGGACCACGCTGTGGTTGGATGCGCTGGTGGACCTCGACCTGTTCCTCCCGGAGGAGACGCTGGGCAGCTTCCTCCCGCAGTTCGATCAGCTGTTTGAGGGACGGATGGTGACGGCGCCGTTCAACAAATCGATCCTCGTGCTCTACTACCGGCCGGACCTCGTTCCCAACCCGCCGACGACGTGGGCGGAATTCGAGACCTACGTCACCGCGATCGGGAAGGATGAGGCGAAGGGCGTGTATGGAACGGCGTTCCGTCCCCCGAACCCCGAGATCTTCCTCACCCTCCTCACCCAAGCCGGCGGTTCCATCCTGTCCGAGGACTGGTCGGAGGTCACGATCAACAACGCGACCGGCCTTGAGGCCGCGGAGTTCGCGGCACGGCTAGCCAAGCATGCCCTGCTTGACAGTGCTTACACTTCGGATGCGATCCAGAAGGGGATCGCGATCGGGATGTTCATCGACACCTCGGCGGGCTACACCTACAACATGAACGCCGCCAAGACCGCTGGGGTTCCGCTGGCAGTGGCTCCTCTGCCCTGCTACGTGAACTGCGCGTCGATGATCCAGGGGACGAACCTCGCCGTGTACGCGCCGAAGCAGACCCGGGCGCAGATTGAGGCGGCGGCCAAGGTCATCGCGTTTCTGCTGCGCGAGGACAACACCGCTTACTGGGCTCAGAAGACGGGGTACCTCCCGGTAACGAAGACGGGGATCTACGGCGAGGCGTGGCAGACGTACATCGCCGACAAGCCTGAGCAGAAAGCGATGACGGAGCAGCTGATCGCCGGCGGTTTCGGCCAACTTCTCCATCCGCGGTACATGGACATGCGCAGCCTGCTGATCACCTACTGGGAGCTTCTCCTGAAGGGTGAGGACACTCCGAAGGCGGTTCTCGACGCACTTGCAGTCGAGATCGACGCCATCAAGTAGGAGGCGGAACGAGCGGGGGAGGGAGATCACCTTCCCCCGCTCTCCTCTATGAAGCTGCCTACGCTGCGGCAAGGCCGGCGGTTCTGGTGGGACACGCTGGAGGCGTACGTCTACCTCCTTCCCACCCTCGCTGTGCTGGGGCTGTTCACGTTCTACCCGTTTGTCAACGCGTTCCTCTACAGCGTGTACGACATCCGCACGCGAACGGTGGCAGGCCCGGTCGTGCACGCCACAACGGACAGCACAACATGGGCGACCACCCTCGCACGGGGCCGGATTCCGGAAGAGCTTGCGGATGCTTTGCTCAAGCGTGGGGTAGCCCGAGACGACCTTTGGGTACGTCTGCGTCAGGCCGATCGCTGGGTGGTCAAGGACGAGGCGTCGGGACAGGAGTACATCATCGTTAGGGAAGGAGAGGATCTCCGGGTGCATCAGGCCACCACAGGCTGGGCGATGGAGTCCGTGGGCTGGGACAACTTCGCCCGGGTGTTCCGCGACCCGGACTTCGCTAAGGCCCTCCTTAATACGACGATCTACGTAGCGGTAAGCGTTCCGACGACTTTGCTCCTGGCCCTTCTTCTGGCCACGCTTCTCAACCGAGCGGTGCGCGGGAAGGCGCTGTTCCGGCTGGCGAGCTTCCTCCCCTACATCACCCCCATTGTGGCCATCACCATGGTCTGGGCGTGGATTTACGACCGGAACTACGGTCTCCTCAACTACTTCCTGGGCACGGTCGCCGGGTGGTTCGGTGCGGAGTTCAACCTCATCAACTGGCTCAACGACCCGCGGTGGACGAAACCCGCCCTGATCATCATGAGCGTGTGGCGGTTCATGGGGTACCAGGCTCTGATCCTGCTCGCCGGCATGCAGGGGATCGACCGCGAGTACTACGAGGCGGCGCGGGTGGATGGAGCCGGCCCCCTTGCAGTGTGGCGGAAGATCACTGTCCCCATGGTTACCCCACAGATGTTCTTCCTCTTGATCATCTCCCTCATCGGGTCGTTCAAGATCTTCGAGGAGGTGCTCATCCTCCTTCAAGGGCCTGGCCCCCAGAAATCGGCCTTGACCGTTGTGTACTACGTGTTCACCAAGGCGTTCGACTCTGGGCACTACGGGCTCGCTTCCGCCGCGTCGGTGATCCTGTTCGCCGTCATCTTCGTCCTGTCGCTGTTCCAGCTCACTGTGGTTCAGAAGCGGGTGCACTACGAACGTTAGAGAGGGGGCTATGCCAACGAAGCTCTGGGGGCTTCTGCTGATCGTCACGGTCGGCACGTGCATCGCGATGGCCCAACCGCCGACGGGGAGCGTCGCGGCTCGCATCACTCGCTGGGTGGACGGCGACACGGTGGAAGTGCGCCTGCTCGATGTTGTACCGGGTCTCGGTTCGTGGGAACGGGTGCGTCTTCTGGGGATTGATGCCCCTGAACTCGGGGAGCGATGGGCCGATGAGGCGACACGACTCCTGCGGGAGATGACGATGGGTCTGACGGTCTACCTCGAGTTGGACCGACAGATACGCGATACCCACAGCCGCTTGCTTGCCCACGTCTGGGTGGAGGGCAGCAGGGGATGGGTGCTCACCGGCGAAGAGCTGCTTCTGGCAGGACTCGTCAGGACGCTGTTCATTCCCCCCAACGCCCTGTACCAGATCCGATTCCAACGTGCCGAACGGCTTGCACAAGCGTTCTGTCGGGGGCTGTGGCAGAGCGCCTGCGTCGTTCTGGATGTGGCTGACCTTGAGGTCGATCCTGTATCGTACGTGACTGATACCGTCTCCGTGAGGTTCGTGGTCGGTTCCTGGGAACAAGGGCGCGACGGACGGTGGGTGATCCACGCCGTGGACTCACGCTACGGATTCCACGCGATCCTCAACCCTGAGCTATGGGCAGATCTCGGGGGGGATCTGGTGCGGTCCCTCGGCCGGCCGGTGATCGTCCGCGGGGTGTTGGGTTGGCTAGACCGCCGTGGCCCGTTCGTGGAAGTCGACGTCGCGGAGCAGATCGAGTTACCCGAGGGCTGGCCTGCTCTTCCTTTCTTACACGGCCCGTACAGCGGCGCGCCGGCGTCCACGGAGGCTACCGTGTCCTGGACCGCGGAGCGTCCCTTGTCCGGCCGGGTGGAGTACGGACCGTGGGAGACCTTCGTCGCCTCGGCATCGTTGGAGTTGACCCAGGAGCATGCGCAGGGGAGTTCCTCTGGCCGGGAGACCGTGCACCTCCGGCTTCGCGGCCTGGAACCGGGAACCCGCTATGCCTACCGGGTGGTCCTCGACGAAGACACCGCAAGCTGGACGAGCCCGGTGGGGACCTTTGCCACAGCGCCCGTTGCTGGAGAGCCGGTGGCGTTCGTTGTGATTGCGGATACCCAGTGG
>DYGJ01000116.1 GCA_020724765.1 Thermotoga sp.
CCGCCGGGAACGGGCAAGACCTTCGTGGCACGAGAGCTTGCTCAAGTGCTGGCAGAAGATGAGGACCGCATCGAAGTCGTGCAGTTTCACCCTTCCTACGCCTACGAGGACTTCATGGAGGGGATTCGCCCCCGGATCGGCGAGAGCGGCGGCGTTCGGTACGAGATCGTGCCCGGCGCCCTCAAGGCTCTGTGCCGTGACGCAGCAGATGCCCCGGAGGCTCAGTTCGTCCTCATCATCGACGAGATCAACCGGGCGAACCTCCCGCGGGTCCTGGGTGAAGTCCTGTACTGCGTCGAGTACCGAGGGAAGGACGGGGCGATCCGTCTTCCGTACTCGGGGGAGGAGTTCTGGATCCCGGAGAACCTGCTCGTCATCGGCACGATGAACACCGCGGACCGTTCGATCGCCATCGTGGATGCGGCGCTCCGGCGCCGGTTCCTGGAGATCCGCTTCGATCCAGATCCTGAGCTTCTCCGCCGTTGGTGGACCAAGGAGGGGGATGCCTCCACGGGAGCCATCGCAGCGCGGAAGCTAGACGCGCTGAACCACGAACTCCGGGTGCTCCTGGACGCGCACCGGCTGGTGGGTCACACGTACCTTATGGACCTCCGGATTGCCCAGGAGGGGTTCGAACCCGTGTGGGAATGGCAGCTACGACCTGTGCTCGCTGAGCACCTCTACGCCCGGCCCGAGGAGGTCGAGCGGCTGCGGGAGGTGTTCCTGAACGCATGACCCCCAAGGTGGTCGAGCTCTTGGAGTGGGGGGACGGGCAGACCGTCAGCCTGACCTCAGTTGAGGCCGCGACGCTTCGGAGGGTGAAGGACGCGCTCCGGGTGGAGTGGTTGAGCCCGCAGGAGGCCCGTGTGGGCCCGAAGCGTGGGATGGTGGGCATCGTCTCCTTGTCCCCCGATCTCGCCGTGGTTGTGCGGCCGCGGTGGCCGGTGCGGAGCTTGATCGAGCTCGCCGCCTACGCGTTGGGGCTGGATGTGGCTCCCGACCTGTTCCGTGAGACAGCCGCGATTGCGCAGGCTGGACCTCAAGATTGGATAGCCCTCTTCCTCTCTTTAGAGGTCGAGCGCCTGCTCGCTCAGGGGCTGCGCCAGGGGTACCGGGAGGTGGACGACGAGATCCCGTACGTCCGAGGCCGGATCGACTTCGCGCGCCTCGCGCTGCGGGGAGAGAAGCCCGGCTTGGTTCCCTGTCGATTCTCCGACTTCGTGCTCGACACCGAGGAGAACCGGATCCTGCGGGGAACCCTGGAGCTCCTCGCTGCGGGTCCGTTGAGTACACCGGCCCGACGTTGGGTCTGCCGGTCGCTCGCGGCGTTCCGTCAGGTCTCCTTGGTGTTCCCCACCCCAGCGACGTTCGCCCGGATCCGGTTGGACAGACTCAACGTCCACTACCGCCCGGCTCTGGAGCTGTGCCGGCTGGTGGTGGAGTGCATGGGGGTAGAGCTCTCGCCGGGTGGGGTCACCGGTTCGTCGTTCTTCTTCCCCCTGAACACGCTCTTCGAGAGGGCCCTGCAACGGGCGCTTCAGGAGGTGTTCCCAGGAGAGCACCGCGGCCAGCCCATCTACAGCGACCGGATCGCGCTGGTCGAGGGGGGCCCGCCCCATTCCGTGGCGTTCAGGCCGGACAACGTCGTGGGACCTCGGGAGCGGCCGTGGCTCGTCGTGGACGCGAAATACAAGCGGCCGACGACCGAACGCCGAGAGGCTGAACGGTTCGTGAGCGGGGATCTGTACCAGGCGTTCACCTACGCCGTCGCGCTTCGCGCCCCCGTCGTGCTCGTCTACCCGCAGGTGGACGAGGAGGTGGATGCGCGCCTTGAGCTTGCGGGCCACACCGTCCACGTCCGCACGGTAGATCTGTCAACCCGTGGTGTCGACGCGATTCGGGATCTCGCGTCTGACCTCAAGAGCGCGCGCCTGGCGCGTGAGACAACGCTTGCCCCAACGTCACAGACCGTCAGGAGCGTGCCTCAAGCCGGACCCGAAAACAACAAGGTTGAGGGGAAGTGGACATGGTGACGGGTATCGACTGGCGTAGCCTGTTCGAGGCTGTGTGCAGACGCGGCGGGGTCCAGCTGCAGTGGGGCCTTCCTGAGCAGTGGGTACATGCAGAGCTCTATGCTGAGCTGTGGCGGAGACGTGGAGTCCTCTTGTGGGACCCTCTTCCCAACGAAGTTCCGTACGTTACCTGGGTGCCGGTACGGCGCCCACGGGGGGATGCTTGGACCCGCGACGGGGCGGTGAAGTGGGTCGACCTGTGTCTCCGATCGACGCGCGAGAACGCGTGGTGCTGGGTCGAACTCAAAGTGAGGCACGCAGGCGATCCCACTCGACACCAGGAAGCAGACAGGAGTGCGCTCGATGCCGTGAAGAAGGATCTGGCTGCGCTTGTGGGGTTCGACCCGCAGCGGACAGCCCGAGCGTGGGCCAACCCAGACGTCAACACCAAGGCTCATTGGTTCAGGACACTGCTGGGACCGCACGTGGATGCCGTCGGGGGCGGCCGCCATATGTTCGTCGTCGCGTACCTTGAGCTCCTGAGCAGTGGGATGAATGGGGATCTTTGGGATCGCAAGAAGGTTCTACATGGCGTAGAGGCGTCGTTGCAGAACCGAAACAGGGAGATCGACGAACCGATCGTCCTGCCGAGTGACATCAAGTACTCCCAGACCAGCGGAGTCGGTGGAGAACACACGCTCGTGGTGTGGGAATGGGGGCTCGCTCAGTCCTCTCGATGAGGTCCGTGCTGCGAGCCCAGTGTGCTTGCTGGGGTCGCTCGCGGGTGGAGCCCTGGGGGGCCAGGTGCAGTTCCTGGAACCCGAGGAGAACAGGAGTCGATACCCGAGCGGGGTCCGCGACCCAGCGGACGGCGGAACCTTGGGCGCCATGGCCGGCCAGCCCATGTGGCATGGCGTCCGGTCTTGTTCCATGCATCAGCGAAGATCTGTTCCCCTCTGACCCGGAGCCCGCTATGCTGCGGGCTGTTGGTGCTGACACCCTTCCTCTAGGCCGGGGGTCGGTAGGTCTCCCAGTGAACGCGGCTCTCGTCGTACTGGGTGCGAGGAGGCGTCTCCTCAGCGGGTATTCCGACGGGGATGAGGGCGAAGATGAACTGGTCCTCGGGCAACCCTACGAACGGACGGATAGCCTCCTGCCGCGCCTCGTCCATGCCGCACCACGTGGCGCCCAGTCCGAGGTTCGCGACTGCGATCAGCAGGTTCTCGGTGGCAGCGGCCATGTCCTGGTCAAACCACTTCTGACCTTCCTTCTTCCCGAAGGGCAGGATCACGGCACCGGCGTTCACCCCGAAGGCCGCGTGGCCGTGCGCCTTGCACAGGGAGGCCACGGTCTCCGGGTTCGTCGCCACGATGAAGCTCCACGGCTGCCTGTTCATGCCCGACGGCGCGGCCATCGCCGCTCTGAGGGCGGTGACGATCTCCTCCCGCGGGACAGGTACCCCGGTGAACTTGCGGACGGACCGACGCTTCATGATCGCTTGCAGACACTCCTCCATGTAGGCCTCCTCGCGCCAGGGTAGTCCGCCCCCCCCGGCCGGTCAACTGCGGAACCTGTTCGACTCGGCAGCACTGGGTCTGGGACGGTCGGGTGGATAGGGGCTAGAATGGATTGGGCGGTCGTGATCCGAACGCAGTTTCGCTGCGGTGCGGGAACCGCGAGCGCCGAGGTGGAGATGGCACGCAGGATCGAGGTACGGGAGAAGGCGGTGATCGACGACGCCGCGGAGGTGGGCCAGTTGTGGTCGGTCTACGACGCGGCGTTCTCCCCACTCGTTTCGGCGACGCCGATGCGTCACGGCAGCTACGCCCGGCCGGAGTTCGAGGGCCTCCTCCGCGACCCGGACTTCCGCAAGTACATCGCGTACGTGGAGGGATCCGTGGCGGGGCTGTGCGTGATCACCACAGCGCTGGAGAAGATCCCGTGGATCAGCCACCCCTACTACGCTCACCGGTTCGCGGACCTCGCCGCGCGGGGCAAGGTGTTCTTCCTCACCGGCGTGGTCATTCACCCGGCGTACCAGAACGAGCGCCGGGTGGGGGCGATCCTCCTCGCGAAGGCCGTCCGCTCGCTGGGGGAAGACGGCGTCCTCTGCGCGGACTACTCGGAGAACCTCCGCTCCGGCCTGCGACCGTTCGTCGAACGCACGCTGAGGCGATCTGCCGTCGAGGAGGTCCTCGACCGGCAGGTGTTCGTCGCCTACGCGTACCGGAAGAAGAGCCGTAGTCCGTGATTCGTAGTCCGTGACCCGTCGGCCGGGGCCCGGCGACCGTGGACCGGGAAGGCCCGCACCGGGTATCGTTCGGGCGATGAACGCGTGCATCCTGACCTGGGGCTGCCAGCAGAACGAGCATAAGAGCGAGGAGATCGCTGGCGTGCTCCGCGCGGCGGGCTACGCTCTCGTGGACAACCCGGACGAGGCGGACGTCGTCCTTCTCAACACGTGCATGGTGCGCGGCCGGGCGGAGGACAAGGTGATCGGCCGGGTGGGGGAGCTCCAGCGGCTGCGCCGGACGCGCCCCCGCCTCATCGGGGTCGGGGGGTGCATGGCCCAGGGCCGCGGGGAGGGGATCCTCGATCTGTGCCCGGGGTCCGACTTCGCGTTCGGCACGGCGCGGCTGGCGGACCTCCCTACGCTGATCGCCCGAGCACGGGAAGGCGAACGGTTCGCCTTCCTCCCCAGCCCCAATGGGCTCGAACGGCTGTCGGTCGAGCGACGGAATCGCTTCCAGGCCTACGTGACGATCGCAGAGGGGTGCTCGCACGCCTGCGCCTACTGTATCGTCCCCCGGGTGCGGGGGCCCCTTCGCTCCCGGCCGATGGCGGAGGTGCTGGCTGAACTCCAGGACCTCGCCCAGGCGGGGTACCCGGAGGCGACGCTCTTGGGGCAGAACGTCGACGCCTACGGCCGCGACCTCGGGGATGGGACGGATTTCGCCACCCTCCTCCGCTCCGTAGCGGGGATCCCGCTCCCGCGCATCCGGTTCACCTCGTCGCACCCGGCGTACATGACGGAGGAGGCCGTCGCCGCCCTCGCTCAGGGCGGAAACCTCTGCGAGCACGTCCACCTCGCCGTCCAGTCGGGGAGCGACCGCGTCCTCGCCGCGATGGGCCGCGGGTACACTCGGGACGAGTTCGCGAACCGCATCCGCCGTCTGCGGGAGGCGATCCCGCAGGTGAACGTGACCACGGACGTCATCGTCGGGTTCCCCGGGGAAACGGAGGAGGACTTCGCCCTGACCCTGTCCCTCATCGAGGAAGCGGCGTTTGGGACGGTGTACGTCGCAATGTACTCCCCCCGGCCCGGAACCCGAGCCGCGCAGATGCCGGACGATGTTCCTCCACAGGAGAAGGGCCGGCGCCTCGCGGCGGTGCTC
>DYGJ01000117.1 GCA_020724765.1 Thermotoga sp.
AGTACACGTCCTTCGCTGTGAGCTTCTTCTCTCGAGGCCAGATCTCCTTGCCGAGCCAGCGCTCGAGGGAGAGGTCCGGGGCCAGCCCACGGAAGAGGGTCATCGCAAGGTGGGTGTGGGCGTTCACGAGCCCCGGGACGAGAAGGCATCCTTCGCCGTTCACCACTCGGTCGAACTCGCCGTCTACGCCTCCACGGGAGACGATCGCTTCGTAGCGACGCCCCTCGATCACCACGTCGGCATGGGGAACGACGCCGTCCCCCGGCCGTTGGATCACCGTTGGACCGCGGATGAGAATGCGCATGAATGCAGTATACGGACCGGAGAACACCCGTGGCCAATCCGGGCTATGATCAGGTGGAGTATGGAAGGGAAAGAAGCGGAAGATGCCGCTTGTCGGCACCTGCAGACCCAGGGGATGCGGGTGGTCGCTCGCAACTGGCGCTGGCGCGGCGGAGAGGTGGACATCGTCGCCCGCGATGGGCCGACCCTCGTGTTTGTGGAGGTCAAAGCCCGTTCTCGCGAGACGCACGGGACTGCCGAGGAGGCCGTTACCCCAGGGAAGCGGGATCGATTGTGGCGGACGGCGCTTGCCTTCATTGGGGGGGAGCCCGAGGTTCCGGTGCGCTTCGACGTGGTTGCAGTGAGCCCCCACGGCGTACGTCACATCCGTGACGCGTTCCGGGAGGAAGATGTTCGCTCAGGTCCTTAGCGCTGCGCTGTACGGGATCGAGGCCCGACTGATCGAGGTCCAGTGCGATGTTGGGCCAGGGCTTCCCGGGTTCGCGATCGTTGGGCTTCCCGAGAAAGAGGTATCCGAAGCGCGGGAGCGGGTCCGCTCCGCGATTCGCAACGCCGGTTTGACGTTTCCCCAGCTCCGCATCACGGCCAACCTCGCCCCGGCCGACCTCCGCAAGGAGGGCGTAGGGTTCGATCTCGCATTGGCTGTGGGCCTTCTCGTGGCTACGGGGCAGCTAACTGCGGGACAGACCGCAGATACGGTGTTCCTTGGGGAATTGGCCTTGGATGGAGGGTTGCGGCCGGTACGGGGAGCTCTGGCGATGGCCCTTGCCGCGCGGGAGGCGGGGATCAAGCGGGTGGTCGTGGCATCCGCTTCTGCAGCAGAGGCGGCACTCGTGGATGGGTTGGATGCGTACGCGGTGACGACCCTCGGGGAGGCCGTGCTGTTCCTCCGCGGCGAGAGATCCGTCCCCTCGCTACCCCGGATCATTCCCGAGGACGAACCTGCGGACTGGATCGACCTCTCCCTCGTGCGGGGGCAGGAGCATGCCCGGAGGGCGCTGGAGATCGCGGCAGCCGGTGCGCACCACCTGCTGATGATCGGCCCCCCAGGAGCAGGGAAGTCCCTCCTCTCCAAGTGTTTGTCGGGGATCCTTCCTTCTCTCTCGTTCGACGAGGCTCTTGCGGTGACGCGCGTCCACTCTGTGGCTGGAATGCTCACCCCGGACCGGCCGCTTCTCCGCCGACGTCCGTTCCGGTCTCCTCACCACACCGTGTCTTACGCGGGGATGGTCGGGGGGGGACATGGGATTCCCAGCCCTGGCGAGATCACCCTCGCTCACCACGGGGTGCTGTTCCTCGATGAGCTTCCGGAATTTGACCGCAAGGTGCTGGAGGCGCTGCGCCAGCCCTTGGAGGAACGGCAGATCACGGTCGTGCGCGCGGGAAGCGCGGTGACATTCCCGGCGTCGTTCATGCTTGTGGGGGCGATGAACCCCTGTCCATGCGGGCATCTTGGCGACCCGCTGCGACTCTGCCGGTGCCGGCCCCACGAGGTGGTGAGCTACCGAAAGCGTCTATCCGGGCCGTTTCTCGACCGAATGGACTTGTTCGTGCAGGTCCCTCGCCTCACGCGGGAGGAACTCCTTGCCGAGGGAGGGGGGGAGACCTCGGATGCGGTGCGGAAGCGGGTGAGAGAGGCCCGCCTGGTTCAGCAGAATCGGTTTGGGGGAGGGGTGAGGACCAACGCGGAGATCGGACCGCGGGATGCCCGCCGCTTCTGCCAGGTTGGTCCCGAGGCCAAGGCGCTTCTAGGTAGGGCTGTAGACCACTTCGCCCTCACGGGCCGAGGCTACATCCGGACGCTCAAGGTCGCGCTCACGATTGCGGATCTTGCCGGGTCCGCTACCATCGAACCCGAACACGTGGCGGAGGCCTTGCAGTACCGTGCGTTTCTAGAGGAGGGAACAGCGTGAAATGGCTTTGGGTTGTCCTTTTTGTGGCCGGCGGGGTTACCTCGGTGATGGCCCAGGAGTTCACCGTAGGCCGGATCGAGGTCGTAGGGAACAACCACGTTCCGACGAAGGAGATCATCGCTGCGGTGCGGTTCGACGTGAACCAGACGGTCACGCGGGACGAGGTATTGGCCGCAGTCCAGGCTATCCAGAGGCTCGGGTACTTCACCCAAGTAACGCCAGAACTGACGTTTGATGGAGATCTGGTTGTGGTGAGGTTCAGAGTCGTGGAATACCCGAAGGTCGAGCGCATCACCTTTGAGGGCCTCCCGCCCGCTCCGACGGGAAGGGGAACCCTCCTGTCGTGGTTCCAGAACGCGCTGCTCGGCGGCAACAAGCCGTCCGAGACCAGGCTCCGAGAGATCCTCACCGACAAGGGCGTGAAGACGGGGGCGGTGTTGAACCAGGTGAAGCTCGAGGCGGCCCTCGCGGCGTTGGCCGACGAGTACCAGAAGACCGATTGGGCAACGATCCAGATCATTCCTGATCTGCGTGGGCTGGAACTGGTGTTCACGGTCGAGGAACTCCTGATTGTTGGGCACCGTTTCCGCGGGCTGTCCACAGTTCCAGAGGAGGAGGCGCGGAGTCTCGTTACGGTTCCGGTGGGAGAAGTGGGGAGGATCTCCCACATACAAACGACGTTGGGCGCGTTCGGCCGGTCCGTGTTCTTCGCGTCAGGAGGGGTCGGTGCGGAGATGGGAGAGGGCGGCGTGGTGCTGGTCTGGGATCTTGTGGAACGGACGCTTCTCCTGATTCCGACACCGCTTTCCGGGATCGACATCAGTGGCGTGACGGCGTTCCCGCAGGAGCGGATCGAGGGAAGGCTTGGATTGCTTCCCGGTGGCTCCGCCACGAACTACGATGTCCTCAAGGCGCTTGGGTCCATCTACGACTACTACCGCCGGGAAGGGCTGTTCATGACGGAGTTCGTGAACGAGGGGGTGGAAGGCGGTCGGCTTCAGGTGCACATCAAAGAAGGGAAGGTCGCGCGGGTCGAGGTCGGAGAAGAAACCCGCACTGCGGGATGGGTGATCGAACGGGTGATGGACCTCCCTCCGGGACAGCTTCTGACCGAGGGGCGGCTCGTGGCGAGCCGCCAGGCGCTGATGGCACTCGGGTACTTCGAGGATGTCGCCCTGGAGCCGAGGTGGGCTGCGGACGAGCTCGTTCTCAAGGTCACCGTGACCGACGTGGCCAACCTGGGATCGATCGGCGGGAATTTGGCGTTTTCCCCTCAAGACCAGGGGATTGTGGGCAACCTCACCTACAGCCAGAAGAACGTCCTGGGGAGAGCCATCGACCTCGGATTGTCCCTGGACAAGGGCCTGACAGGCAGTGGCGCCACGACGTGGAGCCTGTCGTTCCGCAGCCATTCGTTCCCCGTGTTCGACGTGGTCAGCCTGGAGTTCTACAGACGCGAAGAGGGCAGCGATCCCATCACGTTCACCCTCGGAGGAGGGGCGACTGTAGCCTATCCCCTCGCTCCGTACCTTGACCTGTCTGTGGGTCTATCCAGCGAGAGAGCGTGGGAGTTTCCCGAGGAGACGCCCCTCGATCCGAAGACGTCGGTCGAGGTTGGCCTTGCGTACGACGATCGAGACAGCCCGTTCTTCCCGCGCACGGGCAGCCGGGGCCGTGTCTCGGTGGAGAAGGCGGGGACGTTCGCGCCAGGGGTCGAGTACCTGAGCTTGAAGGGTGATCTGGCCCAGTTTGCCCCTGTCGACCTTTCCCTGCTCCTTCGGGAGACGCGCGCCGTTCTCGCCTGGCGCACCACAGGCCGGTGGGGATGGGACCTCCCCGAGCGCTATTGGTTCACCCTCGGTGGGGTGGACACGGTGAGAGGAGCCAAAGGAGTGAGAACAGATCGCTACGGTCTTCTCAACACCGAATTCCGGATCGAGGTTGCCCAGGGTTCATGGATCGCTGTGTTCGGCGACTTCGGCGTGACCTGGGACGGCACGATGAAGACATCGCTGGGAGTGGAGCTTGCGGCGAGCGTGGCGGGGATGTTCGTTCGGCTCGCCGTTGCCTGGCCGAACGACCGCGACCCCACGTGGGTTCCAGCGTTCGAGTTCGGGATGAGCCCGATGTTCTAGGGTAGACTGCAGACCATCACGGGAGGATTGAGATGAAGACTCAGTGGATCGTGGGTTTGGTTGTGGGCGCGCTGGTTCTGGGTTTGGTCGGAGGTATCGTGGGAAGCGTGTTGTTTTCCCCCAAAACTGCGGGGGGAGACGTCACGACGCTCGCCGACCGTGTGGCCAAGGTTGAGTCAGGCCAGAAGGAGATCGAGACGCGTGTCTCTGGAATTACGGCAAGCGGAGCGGGGCTCCGTGTGGCGATTGTGGACGCAGAGACCTTGTTCACGCGGGTCTTTCTCCCTCAGGTGCAAACCGAACGAGCGGCGATGGAGGCCAAAGCCCGCGATGTCCAGACCCTCCAGGCTGACTACGCAGCGGGGAAGGTCCAGCTTGCCACCTATCAGCAACGGTACCTGCGGCTCCAGGCGGAGTTTGTCCAGGCCTCTCTTCAGGTGAACATGGCCATGCTTGACAAGATGATCACCTCGCCCGGGTTCCTCAACATGCGGACGGATCTTGAATCGGTGCGAACTCAGGCCAAGCCGATCGTAGACGAGGTTGAGAAGACGGTCAAGGAAGCTCAGGTCACGATTCTCGACATGCAGGGATTCAGTGAGCGGCTTCAGCAACTCCAGACGGCGTTTCAGCAGCTCGATCAGCTCTTGACGCAGGTTGCGGCAGCGAAAATGGTGGAGATCACGCAGCAGGTGGCGCGAGAAAAAGGGTACGACCTCGTGGTGCGGACGAAGGACGTGGTCATGTTCCGTCGGGAGTCCACGGTCGTCGACCTCTCCTCGGACGTGGAGGGCCGTCTGTGGAGCTTGTTCCCAACCCGGTGATCGCTGTCTGATCGGAGAGGGGGGAGAACTCGCGATGCGAGGATGCCTCGTCGAGTCGGTGCCGAACGTGTCGGAGGGGCGCGACCGCGCGGCGATCGAGGCCATCGCGGCAGCCGTCCAGGAGGTGCCGACGGTGCGTCTCCTCGACGTTCAGTCAGATTCCGACCACCATCGCACGGTGTTGACCCTCGTGGTAGAGCCGCATGGGGTGGCCGAGGCGG
>DYGJ01000118.1 GCA_020724765.1 Thermotoga sp.
ACAGGCGGCCGTCTGTGTTTCCGGGGAGTTCAGCACCCCGGCGATCGAGCACGCGTACCTAGAGCCCGAAGCCGGCATCGCCAGCTGGGAAGAAGATCGAGTCGTAGTGCGATCGGCGTCGCAGTACCCGCATGCTATGCGCCGCCAGATCGCGCGCGTGCTCGGCCAGCCCGAAGATAGGGTTCGGGTGATCGCGCACCCGACGGGCGGCGCGTTCGGCGGCAAGACCGACATCTCCGTGCAGGCGCTCCTCGCCCTGGCAGCGTGGCACACCCGGCGAAGCGTACGCATCGTCTGGACACGGGAGGAGTCCCTTCGGGCCAGCGTCAAGAGGCACCCCATGCGGTTGGCGTACCGAATCGGCTTCGATGCCGAAGGTCAGATCGTGGCCATCGACGCGGACATCCTCGCCAACTGCGGCGCGTACCACACGCTGAGCCATCCGCTGCTCGAACAGACGACCGCGTTCTCCACCGGGCCGTACCGCGTTCCCAACGCCACGATCCGCGTACGCGGCGCGTTCACCAACACCCCGCCGTCGTCGGCCATGCGCGGCTTCGGCATCCCCCAGCCCGCGTTCGCCGTGGAGAGCCTGATGGACGAAGCCGCCGCGCGGTTGAGCATGAGCCCCTTGGAGATCCGCCGTCGGAACGCGCTGCGGCCTGGGGACACTTCCGTCACCGGCCAGATCATGGGTCCAGACACTCACCTCGTGGAGGCGCTGGATCTCCTCGCAGGCGAGTACACACGCGAGTCCCGGTCGCTCCGCCCAGGCCGGGGGGTGGGGGTGGCGTGCGGGTACAAGAACGTTGGACTGGGACTGGGAGAGCACGACTTCGCTGAGGTGATCTTGGAGGTGACCGGCAGCGGCGACGTCACCGTCCGCACGGGGGCCGTTGACCTCGGCCAGGGGGTTTCGACCGTGCTCGCGGAGATGGCGGCGCTGGAGTTGGGCCTGCCTTACGAACGCATCACGGTCGAGTCTGGCGATACGGATCTCACGCCCGATGCACGAGAGACGAATGCATCGCGTCAGAGCGTGATGTCGGGCAACGCCCTGCTGTGCGCCGTATCGGAGCTCAAGCGCAAGGCCGGGCAGATCGCGCAGAAGCTTGTGCCGACGCTGAAGCCGCCGCTAAGGGTAGAGAGAGGAACGGTCGTCGATGCCGCCGGTCTTGTCGTGTCCCTGGGCGACCTCGCCGTGGCCTCCGAAGAAGGGCTCCTGCGTGCTGCAGGTGTGTACACAGCCCCCGCCACGTCGCCGCTCGACGCACAGACGATGGATCCAGGCCGCACCCACTACTTCGCGTACACCTTCTTCGCCAACCTCGCCGTGGTTCAGGTGGGAGAATCGGGAAGGGTCGGCGTGGAGCGGATCGTCTCCTCGTACGACGTCGGCAAGATCCTCAACCGGCGGGCTCTGGAGGGGCAGCTGGAGGGGGCGGCGGTGATGGGGATGGGGTACGCCCTATCCGAGGAGTACGTGCCCTCGGGGCCATCGGTGACGCCCACCCTCGCCCAATGCGGCCTGGTGCGCCTACCGGATGTCCCAGAGGTGGTGTCCCTGTTCGTGGAAGCTGGGGATTCCATGGGCCCCTACGGAGCCAAGGGAGTGGGCGAGGTGGCGATGATCGCCACGGCGCCGGCCATCTTGAACGCCGTGAGGAACGCCGTGGGCTGCCGCGTCTTCGCGCTCCCGGCCCGCGCGAGTCGGGTGCGCGAGGCGATGCGATTGAGTTCCAAGGGGCGGCGATGAGTTTGGTCGTCCGCGGTGGGCACGTGGTGGGACCGGGCGGATTGTGTCGGGCCGATGTTCTGATGGAGGACGGGATCGTCCAAGCGCTGAGCCGGCATGGAACTCCTTCCGGCCGCGGGGTGGACGCGGGCGGTTGCCTGGTGTTCCCGGGGCTCATCGACACGCATGTGCACATGGGGTTCGAGGCCGGAGGGGTCCTCTCTACCGACGATTTCGCGTCCGGGAGTCGTGCCGCCGCGTTCGGCGGCGTGACGACCCTCATCGATTACGCCCTCCCGATGCGCGGGGAAACCCTCGCCGCGGCGCTCCACAGCCGGCGCGCAGCGGCGGAAGGCCGGTGTCACGTGGACTACGGGCTGCACGTCATCCTACCGCCCTATCGGTACAACCAGCCCATCGAGATCGTCCAGTGCCTGGAGACAGGGGCGACGAGTTTCAAGCTGTTCACGATCTACCCGGACCTGCGGCTCGGCGCGGGGGAGCTGTTCGAAGCGATGTCCTGGATCGTCCGCGCGGGAGGACTCGCGTTGGTCCACGCTGAGGATGCGGAGTTCGTTGAATCGCGGACGCGGGTGCTGGTTGAGCAAGGTGCCACGGGGGCCGACGGGCACCTCGCGAGCCGGCCGGCGGTGGCTGAGGCGATGGCGGTGGCGCGTGTGCTGCACCTGCAGGCGGAGACGGGGTGCCCGGTTCACTTCGTGCACATCTCGTCCGGGACTGCCGCTCAGCTGATCGGCGAGGCCAAGGCCCGAGGGGCCGATGTGTCGTGGGAGACTTGCCCGCACTACCTGGTCCTCGACGCCGCGGTGTGCCGCCGAGCCGACGCGCACCGGTACCTCGTGTCGCCGGCGATCAAGACCCGCGAGGACCGCGCCGCTCTCTGGGCCGCGCTGCAGGGCGGGGAGCTGGACACGGTGGCCACCGATCACTGCCCGTTCACCGCGGCCCAGAAGGACGCCGGTCGAGACGATTTCACACGGGTTCCCACCGGGTTGCCCGGAGTGGAGACCACGCTCCCGCTTCTCTACACGGAGTGGCAAGACCGCGGGCTGGATCTTGGGCGGCTCGCGGTGGTGACCAGCCAGACTCCAGCTCAGCGGTTCGGGTTGTACCCCCGTAAAGGGATTGTGGCGCCGGGTTCGGACGCAGATCTTGTCGTGTACGATCCAGGAACGCGCGGAGTGATACGGGCAGAAGCGTTGCACATGAACGTAGACTGGAGCCCCTACGAAGGCCGCAGCTACCGAGGTTCTGTGCGGGCTGTGGTGTCCCGGGGCAGGGTGCTCATCGAGGACGGCACGTGGTGCGGGGAAGAGCCCGGGGGCACGTATCTGCCCCGCGGGTCCGCTGTACGGGCTGTGGCCCAGGGAGGTTAGGATGCGCGACCATCACACGGATCAACAGAACAGGACCCGTCTCACACGGGACGCGATCGCGAAGCGGATCGCGGACAGCCCGTACGGGAACAACGGCAAGCGGTGGGCTGCGCGGTGGCTCGACGTGGAGTCCTATGGCCAGGTCGGCCTGGCTCTGTTCAACCTTCCGCCGATCGTTGAGCGGGCGCACGGCGACATCCTGATCGATGTCGACGGGAAGGAATACGTAGATCTGTTGGCCGGTTTCTCCGTGTCCGCTCTGGGACAGTGCAGCGAGGAAATCACGGCGGTCATCCGCGAGCAGGCAGGGAAGTTGGTCCACTACTTCGACCTGCCCCACCCCGAGCGGATCGAGATGGCTGAACGCCTGGCGCGAATCTGCCCGATCAAAGGCGGGCAGGCCAGGGTAGCGTTTGGGGTCACAGGAGCCGATGCGGTTGAACTCGCGGTACGGGCCGCGCGGTACTGGTCCGGCCGACCGATCGTCCTGACGGCGTTCGGCGACTACCACGGCGTTACGTACGGAACGATGGCACTGACCGGGAAGGGCGGCATGTGGCCGTATTTCTACCCCGTGCTGCCATTGGACACCGGAGTCAGCTACTTCCCCTTCCCCTATCCGTACCAGTCTCCCTTTGGACGGGCCCCCGAGGGAGAGGACGAAGCGGCCTGGTGCCTGAGTCGGCTCGAGGACTACCTCAGCTACTTCCTGGAGAGCAAGGAATCGCCTTACCGGGAGGTAAAGTCGGGCATCACCAGTGTCGCGGCGTTCGTCGTGGAGCCGTACCAGAGCTCGGCAGGCTACATCCTGCCGTCCCCTGGCTATATGAAGCTCCTGCGCAGACTCGCAGACAAGTACGACATCCTGCTCATGGTGGACGAGATCCAAACCGGCTTAGGGCGCACCGGGCGGCTGTGGGCGGTCGACTGGGAGGATGTCGAGGTGGACGTGCTCATCACATCCAAAGCGCTGGGCGGGGGCCTTCCCCTGTCTGCCGTGGTTACCCGGTCAGAGGTGCTCGAATCCTGGGGGCCTGGCGCTCACGTCTCGACGCAAGCGGGAAACGCACTGGCGTGTGCAGCTGGAAACAGGGTGTTGGACGTGATCAGCGACCCCGCGTTCCTCGCCGGCGTGGCCGAGCGAGGGGCCTACTTCGCGGCGGGGCTGGAAGAACTCCAGCGGCGACACCCCCTCATCGGTCACATCAACAGCCAGGGCATCTACATCGGGCTTGAGCTGGTCCGCGATCGGGCATCGCGACAGCCGGCGCCCGAGGAGGCGTCCTTCGTCCTCGAGGAGTGCGTCCGCAGGGGCGTGTTGTTCGAGAAGGGGGGGTACTTCCACAACCGGTTCCAGCTCATCCCCCCACTCACGATCCGTACCAGCAGCGTGGATCGCGTTCTCGCCATCTTCGACGAAGCCTTCTCCGCGGCCGAGAAGCGCTTTGGGGCGTCCTCTTAGCAGCATGACGAAGGAACCGTTGGTTTCTGTCCTGGGCAGTATCAACATGGACTTCGTCGTCGAGACTCCGCGCCTGCCCTTGCGCGGCGAGACCGTGCTGGGCCGCAAAGTCGCACATTACCCGGGCGGCAAGGGCGCCAACCAGGCTGTCGCTGCAGCCCGCCTTGGCGCTCCTGTCTCATTGTTCGGCATGGTCGGCGACGACCCTGTGGGAGAAGACCTTCTTCAGGCAATCCGCACCCGGGGGGTGGGTGTCGATCGGGTGGAACGGAAGTCCGACGTTTTCTCGGGAATGGCCTCGATCTGGGTGGCCGAGGACGGGGAGAACTCCATCGTCTGTGTACCCGGGGCTAATTCGTGCGTTGACGCCGCCTACGTTGACGGCGTCCTTCCCCAGATGCGGATGTCGAGCGTGGTGCTCTTCCAGCTCGAGATTCCCGTCGCCATGGTGGCCCACGCGATTGAGCGTCTGCCCCACGAAAGCCCCCTGCTAATACTGGACCCAGCGCCTGCTCAGGACATCTCCACCCTCCCTCTGGAGAGGATCGACATCATCACCCCCAACCGCGGCGAACTGGCCACCTTGACTGGAATAGCTGACCTGGAACGCGCAACAGTCGCTC
>DYGJ01000119.1:0-3128 GCA_020724765.1 Thermotoga sp.
GCCCTCCAGATCGGGGAGGTGGCCGCTGGTCAGCTCCTCTCGGAGGTCGCCGAGGATGCATGTCTGCCGACACGACTGATCGAGGGGGAGACGTGCGTGAGCCGCCGTTGATCGCCGCGAGCAGCCCGTTGTGCAGGCAGGGGCGCGCCTATGCCGCGGCCGTCCCGGCAGGCCCTTCACGCGTTCAGAAGGAGGTGATCGGGGGGCGCGCTGCCCATAGCTGGAAGCACGGTTGGTGCAGATCAACTCGGGACTAGTTGGGGTGTGCACGAGAGGATGCAGCTCGGCAGACCCCCGAATACCAAGGAGGGGCATGATGCGAAGGACACGAGTTGCCGTGTGTATTGGTCTCTTGGCTGCAATCGCGTTGTCCGTATCCGTCGTTGGACAGCGGATCGGAGAGGGAAGGACGCTCGTCGTGGGGATCTGGGGAGCTGCCCAGGAGGAGCTGACCCGCGAGTACGTCGTGAAGCCCTTCGAACAGGCAACGGGCGCGCGCGTGGAACTCATTCTTGGCGGGAGCACGGACCGGTTTGTGCGTCTGTACGCCGAGTACGACAAACCAACCATGGATGTCGCGTTCCTCGCCTACGGGCAGGCGCAGCAGGCCCTGAAGGACCGCGTGGTACAGGGACCGAACCCGATCAACGTCCCAGAGTGGAAGAACCTCTACCCCCAGGCCCAAGCGGTGGGGTACGGTGTTGCCTTCTTGGCCGTTGGCCTCATGTACAACACGGAGTATGTCAAGCAGGCTCCCACGTCGTGGCTCGACCTGTGGAACCCCGCCTACAAGGGCAAGGTGGCACCGTTTGTTTTCCCGGGAACCCAAGGAACGGCCTTCCTCGTCATGGCTGCCCGCGCGCACGGCGGCGATGAGTACAACATCGATGCCGGATTCAACGCCATCGCCCAGCTGAAACCCTTCCCCGCCGTCCTGTCCGGAATCCCGGAAACAAACCTGGGATTCCTCACAGGGGACATCTGGTTCGCGCCCCAAATCCACGGGTACGTGTACGAGTTCAAGGCGGAGGGGGGACCTGTGGACTTCGTGTACCCATCGGAGGGGACCCCGTTTGCGATGAACGTGGCCACCATCCCCACCAATGCGAAGAACACGGATCTCGCCGAGATCTTCATCAACTACTTCCTGAGCCATGCCAACCAGTTGGCCTACGCAGAGAGGCTGTACTACGCTCCCACAAACCGCACGGTCGAGCTGCCGCCGGAGTTGGCAGCGATGATGCCGTACGGCGCGGAGCAGATCGCCGAGCTGCTAGAGCTTGACTGGGCACACATCACGGCGCAACAGTCCGATTGGGCCGATCGATGGAATAGGCAGATTCTGGAGAAGTAGGCAGAATGGATCTTGTCGCCACCACGGGGCTCTGCCCCGTGGTGGCGGCGACTCCCTGCAGTGGAGGTGTCCTCTGGTCCGCAAGAACCTGGTTCCAGCGACCCTGGCTACACCCAGTTTCGTGATCTTGGGGATCGGTTTCCTCGCCCCCCTGGTGCTGCTCTTCCTCCTGAGCTGGCGCCAGAGCGTTCCTGGCAGTGGACTCATCCTCGATCAGTGGACAACCGCCAACTACACCCGTCTCCTGTTTGACGCGTACTACTTCAAGATCTTCTGGAGGACGTTCACAATTGCGCTGTACGCTACGCTTCTCTCGCTAGCGCTCGGTTACCCGATCGCGATGGCGATCGCGCGCAGTAAGGGCAGAGCCAAAGTCTTCCTGCTTGCGGTGGTCCTTACGCCACTGCTCACCAACGTCGTCGCGCGCACCTTGGGCCTGATGATCCTCCTCGGGCGTCACGGCCCAATCAACAACCTGCTCGTCCAGCTCGGGCTCCCTCGCTTGACGCTCGTGCCGGGTGTGCCCGGCATCGTGATCGGTCTGACCCAGGTCTTCATGCCGTTCCTGATCCTGTCTGTCAGCAGCGTGCTCGAGAACATCGATCCTGCTTTGGTGGAGGCGGCGCGCAGCCTCGGTTGTACGAGGTTCGGGGCCTTCAGGAGAGTGGTCTTGCCCCTGAGTGTCCCGGGCATCGTCGGAGGAAGTCTCTTCGTGTTCTTGCTTAGCTTCAGCGCCTTTGTCACGCCCCAGCTGCTGGGTGGGGGAATGGTTGTCGTGATGACCACCCTGATACGCCAGCAAGCAATGGTCCTGCTGAACTGGCCATTCGCTTCAGCCGTGGCGATCGTTCTGCTGTTGGTCAGCATCGTGCTGGTCGGCACCTATACGCGTGCCTTGGGAGGAGCGGAGAGGCGCGAGTCAACGCGCGTTGCCGCCTCCAGCAAGATCTCGAGTTGGGAAAGAGCAGTCCAGGGGCTCCGCAGCGCGAGTTATGATCTAGCGGCATCGCTGGGACGCGCCTGGGCCAGGTTTGCTCGGTACCTGAGGCCGATGGGACAAGCACTCGGCAGGCTGGGATTCATGGTGCGGGCCGGCGGTTGGGGAGGGAAAGCGCTCATCATCGCGTTCATCCTGGCTCCTTTGCCGATCGTGATCGTCTCGTCGTTCTCTGGATCCAGCCTGATCATGTTCCCACCCCGAGGCGGTTTCTCGGTGCGGTGGTACGTTGGGCTGCTCAGTCGCCCGGAGTACATCCGCTCCTTCTTCATCAGCCTGCAGATCGCTGCTCTATCCGTTCTCATCGGTGTCTCAACGGGCACTCTGGCCGCACTGGCCCTGGTCCGCTACCGATTCCCGGGGAGAGAG
Source organism: Thermotoga sp. (assembly GCA_020724765.1). GTDB lineage: Bacteria > Bipolaricaulota > Bipolaricaulia > Bipolaricaulales > Bipolaricaulaceae > Bipolaricaulis. Next base: position 2,721 of record DYGJ01000119.1, read on the forward strand.
GTGCTGAGAACGCTGTTTCTGTCGCCGCTGATGTTGCCGGCAGTGCTGGTCGGCCTGGCGTTGCTCCGGTTGCTCGCCATGATGGGATGGACCGCCACGTTTAGGGGCGTCTTGATCGGCCATCTGGTCCTCGTCACTGCTTATGTAATCAGGACAGTCTCAGCAAGTCTCGTGGGGTTCGACCGCTCGCTCGAGGAGGCGTCGCGCAACCTGGGCGCAGGCGTGTTTCGCACGTTCCGGCGGGTTACCTTCCCACTCATCAAACCCGGTTTGATTGTGGCTTCGATCTTCGCTTTCCTCGTCTCGTTCGATGAAACAACGGTGAGCGTGTTCATCACGGGACCGGGCACGATCACCTTGCCGGTGAGGTTGTTCTCTCAGTTGGAGTACGGACTCGACCCGATTGTG
>DYGJ01000119.1:3138-5204 GCA_020724765.1 Thermotoga sp.
TCTCGAGCATCCTCGTGGTCATTGCGCTACTCGCGCTGCTGGTGGCCGATAGGCTTCTGGGGTTGGAGAAGTTCTCGACGATGCGCTGATCCGCTCGTTGAGAGCTGAGCGAAGGGGGATGGCGCGTGGACATAGTTCGGCTGCAGAAAGTTGAGAAGGTGTACGGTGACGTCCGAGCTCTCGACGGCGTTACGTTGAGCGTCGGAGAAGGCGAGATGCTGTGTCTTCTTGGGCCCAGCGGATGCGGCAAGACGACCCTTCTGAGGACCATCGCCGGGTTTGAGAAGCCCACGTCAGGCCAGGTCTGGTTGGGAGGAAAGGATGTCACGCGCACTCCGCCCGAGAAGAGGAATACCGCTCTGGTCTTCCAGAACTACGCCCTCTTTCCCCACATGTCGGTGTTCGAAAACGTCGCGTTCGGGCTCAAAGTCCGACGCTGGCCCATGCGCGAGATCGCCAACGCGGTCAAGGAGATTCTCGATCTTGTGGGCCTATCCGGGCTGGAGCGCAGGTGGGTCAAACAGATGTCGGGTGGACAGCAGCAACGGGTGGCGTTGGCGAGAGCCCTGGTCATCCGACCGTCGGTGCTGCTGCTCGACGAGCCGCTCAGCAACCTGGATGCGAAACTCAGACTGGAGATGCGCACGCACATCAAGAGCATCCAGCGCAGCCTGAACATCACCTCGGTGTTCGTCACCCACGACCAAGAAGAGGCGCTCACGATGGCGGACCGAATCGTCATCATGCACCAGGGGAGAGTGGTCCAGGTGGGCGCCCCGCGCGAAGTCTATGCGACCCCCAACTGCACGTTTGTCGCCGATTTCATCGGCAAGTCGAACTGCCTCAGGGGCGTCGTCGCACGCGACGCGGCCGGTCCGTTGTTCATCGTCAACGGCGGCCCGCGCGTGCGTCTGGAAGGCGCCGCTGTGGCCGAGGGAGAAGCCGTGCTCGCCGTGCGTCCGGAAGAGCTTCGTCTCGGCGATCGCGGCGCTGCGTCGGAGACCGAGAACGCCCTGCCGGGGATCCTGATGCATACGACGTACCTTGGCGAGATGGCCTACCATCACGTCCGACTCGAGGGCGGGAGCATGTTGATGGTTGCGGAGTACGGAAAGCAGGTCCGTGAGCGGGCAATCGATGAAGAGGTCGTGGTCCTCTGGCCGCGTGAGGCTGGGACCATGCTGAGGTCCTGATGGAGCTGGGCGCGTACTCGATCAGCGTTCGGGAGGCGGAGTGACGGGAAGTTTGATGGAGACGTTGTTCCTGGGGATGTCCTTGCAGTCGCCTCTGATTGCCGCATCGGGGCCTCCCACGAAGGACTTCGCTTCGATCCGCCGCCTGTATGAGGCAGGAATCGGAGCCGCGATCACGAAAACGATCCTGGTGGAACCTTCCGTGAACCCACGGCCGTGCCTGTGGCGCGGGAAGGGGCACTTCTTCAACACCGAACGCTGCTCAACCCTCCCCCTCTCCCGATGGCTGCGGGAGGAACTGCCACGGTTGGCGGAGTTGCCGATGCCCGTGATTGCCAGCATCGGCATGACGCCCGACGAGGTGGCTGAACTCGCCCTCCCGGTTGTCGATGCAGGGGCAGACATGCTGGAGCTCTCGATCTTCACCCCCGTCGATGACCCTGGGCCGATGATCGAGGCGCTGCGGGCCGTGAAGGCCCGGGTGTCGGTGCCGGTGACCGTCAAGCTGAGCTGCAACGTCCACGACCTTGTGGCCTTCGGACGGGCACTGCGCGACTGCGGCGCCGATGGTCTGTCGTCGATCGACGCGCTGAAGGCCGGCCTTGATGTGGACCTCATCACAGGACGTCCCGTGTTCCTCGAACAGGGGTACGGGAGGATCTCCGGCGAGGCCATCCGCACGTTGGCCCTGTACCACGTGGCGATGCTGGCGCACTACGTGGGCCTTCCCGTGATCGGAACAGGGGGGGTCATGTCGGGGGAAGACGCGCTCAAGATGATCTACTGCGGGGCGCAGAGTGTGGGTCTGTGCACCGCGCTGATCCTCGACGGGCCAGATGGAGTGCGGCGCATGATCCGGGAGATGACTGACCT
>DYGJ01000120.1:0-3235 GCA_020724765.1 Thermotoga sp.
CTCTTCTCGCCCGCGGCTGGCTCCGGAACGAGTCCGTCCCAGCTCTCCCCGCAGACCGGGTGGATTTCGGGTGGATGTACGAAACGCGGTGGCCGCTCCTCCGCCGTGCCTACGCGGGGTTCCTCCGTCACACCACGCATCGCGAGCGACGTGCCCTCGACCGATTCGCCCGGGCCGAGGTGGCATGGCTTCCGGACTACGCCCTGTTCATGGCCCTCAAGGCGCGCTTCCGAGGAGACCCGTGGCCGCGGTGGCCCGTGGATCTCGCCCGACGCACCCCTCGCGCCCTGACCGCCGCCCGGCAGAACCACGCCGAGGACGTGGGGTTTCACGCCTGGACCCAGTGGCAGTTCCACCGGGCGTGGGGCGCCCTGCGATCGTACGCCCGCGATTTGGGGATCGGGATCATCGGGGACATGCCGATCTTCGTGTCCCACGACTCGGCCGACGTGTGGGCTCACCCGGACCTGTTCCACCTCGACAAGCGAGGGAACCCGACCGTGATCGCGGGCGTCCCTCCCGACTACTTCAGCGCCACCGGGCAGAGGTGGGGGAACCCCCTCTACCGGTGGGACGTCCTCGCGGCGGACGGGTTTGCGTGGTGGATCACCCGGGTCCGCCACGCGCTGCGGACCTGCGACCTCGTGCGGCTCGACCACTTCCGCGGGCTTGAGGCGTACTGGGAGATCCCGGCCACCGAGCCGACCGCGATCCGCGGACGGTGGGTGGAGGCCCCGGGAGAGGCGCTCCTCAGCGTGATCCGAAACGAACTCGGCGACGTACCGATCGTCGCGGAAGATCTCGGGGTGATCACCCCTGAAGTGGAGGCCCTCCGCGACCGGTTCGGGCTCCCGGGAATGCGGGTTCTGCAGTTCGCGTTCAGCGGAGAGTCAGACAACCCCCACCTCCCCGCCAACTACCCCGAGCACGGACGGCTGCTCGTCTACACCGGCACCCACGACAACGACACCACGCGCGGGTGGTACCAAACCTCCTCACCTACTGAACGCGAACGGGCACACGCCTGTCTCGCCCAGCAGGGGATCTCCCTTCCCCACGACGAGGAGGTCCCCCGAGCGTTTGTCGAGCTCGCCCTGCGCAGCCGCGCCCGGCTGGCGATGATCCCCCTCCAGGACGTGCTCGGTCTCGACAGCGAGGCCCGGATGAACCGCCCGTCTGCCCCGTCGGGGAACTGGACCTGGCGGCACCGGGGAGATGCGCTCACTGGCGGTCTCGCTCACAGCCTGCGCGCGCTCGCCGAGCAGGTGGGGCGGCTTGCCCCGTCTGGTTCCGTTCGGTAGCCTAGCTCCCGTCCACACGGACGGACGCGGGGAGCGTGGAAACGGACATGCCCGAGAAGAACGAACTGATGGAGAAGGTGGTCTCACTCTGCAAGCGGCGGGGGTTCATCTTCCCGTCGAGCGAGATCTATGGCGGAATCGGCGGGTTCTGGGATTACGGCCCGCTGGGGGTCGAGCTGAAGCGCAACGTGCGCGAAGCGTGGTGGCAGGACATGGTGCAGGGTCACGACGACACCACCCCTCCTCCCGGCATGCCTTCCGCCTACGCGATGGTCGGACTGGAGACGAGCATCGTGATGCACCCCCGAGTGTGGAAGGCCAGCGGGCACTACGACCTGTTCCACGACATGCTCGTGGACTGCCGCCGCTGCAAGGCGCGGTTCCGCGCCGACCAGATCTCTTCGAGCGCTTGCCCGGAGAAGCCGTCCAAGCACCCCGGCGAGCACACGACGTGCGACCTCACGGAACCCCGGGAGTTCAGCCTCATGTTCAAGACCTACATCGGGGCCCTCGTGGACCCGGAGAGCGAGGCCTACCTCCGACCGGAGACGGCCCAGGGGATGTTCACGAACTTTCGGAACGTGCTCGCCACGGCCCGGGTGAAGCTCCCGTTTGGGATCGCCCAGATCGGAAAGTCGTTCCGCAACGAAATCACCCCCCGGAACTTCACCTACCGCTCGCGGGAGTTCGAGCAGATGGAGATTGAGTTCTTCTGTCGGCCGGAGGAGTCGCGGCGGTGGTACGAGTACTGGCGCGACCGCCGCCTCCGCTGGTACGTGTCGCTCGGGCTGGCCAGCGAGCGGGTCCGGCTGCGGGAACACGCCGCCGAGGAGCTGAGCCACTATAGTTGCGGGACGGCGGACATCGAGTATGCGTTCCCGTTCCTCCCCGAGGGCGAGTTCGGCGAACTGGAAGGGGTCGCCCACCGCGGCGACTTCGATCTCCGCTCGCACATGGAGGGGAAGCTCGTCCGACGTGGCGAGGATCTCGTGGTGGAAACCGGACCGGATGGGAAGCCTCGGCACCCCGGAAGCGGAAAGGACCTGTCGTATTTCGACGAGGAAACAAAGGAACGCCTCATCCCCCACGTGGTCGAACCCTCGGCCGGGGTGGACCGATCCGTGCTCGCGTTCATCTGCGAGGCGTACTCCGAGGACGCGATCCCCGACGAGAAGGGCGAGCCCCAGCAGAGGACGGTGTTGAAGCTGCACCCCCGCCTCGCCCCGGTCAAGGCGGCGGTGTTCCCCCTCATCCGTAAGGAGGGGATGCCAGAGGCCGCTCTCGGCCTCTACCGGGAGCTGAAGAAGCGCTGGAACGTGGACTACGACGACAAGGGTTCGATCGGCCGCCGCTACCGGCGCCAGGACGAGCTAGGAACCCCGTACTGCATCACGGTGGACGGGCAGACGATGGGTGACGAGACGGTCACCGTACGCGACCGAGATACAACAACTCAGGATCGGATCCCGCTGCGGGAGGTTGCGGCGTTCCTCCACGAACGGCTCGCAGCTGGGTAGCCGCCTCGGATACGGTTGGCTGCTGCGGGAGAGCCCCGTGGTGCGGAAAAACGTCCCGACAGTCGTCGTTGACCGGTGGACAAACCGAACTATACTCGCCCTACATCGTTCCCCTGAGGGGCGATGAAGGAGGCGAGGTCACGTGCTGATGAAGGAGAAGAAGGTTGAGAAGCCGAAGCAGCCCAAGAAGCCGTGCGGCTGCTGCTAGCAGATTCGGTACGGAATGCGATGACTCAGACATGAAGCTCAGGATCGCGGATGGGGCGCGGGGAGCGCCCCGTCTCTCTTCAGGAACCCTGAAGAAGGGGGCTGGAACTTATCCCCAACCTGAACTGACACGATTTGACGCCCCGTGCGCAACGCCATAAGCTTGCCTCGGAGTTGAGCGTAACCGGGGAGGCGTACAGCAAGCGGGGG
>DYGJ01000120.1:3245-5169 GCA_020724765.1 Thermotoga sp.
GCGAACAACACAAAGGAGGAGGAACCCCTCCGAGCGAGCACCGCGTACGGGCTCCCCCGATTCCACAATGGAGTCGCCACACCGGTGAGCTTGATTCACGTGGGCCGCGGGTATCGATCGGAGGGTAAGGAGGGTTATGAACACGAAACGCGCGAAGAAGCTGTTCGGAGTAGGTGCGGTGATACTGGCAGGACTCTTGCTTGTCGGGTGCGGCGGGGACTTCAAGCTCCTCACCACCACCCTCACCACGTCGGTTCCTCAGGGGCGTTCTTCTCAGCCTCTGAAGATCACGTTCACCCGCGACAAGTTCGACGGCGAAGTCAGCTTCTCCCTTACCGGCGCTCCGACCGGGGTTACGGCGAAGTTCGACCCCGTGAAGACGGACAAGGCCGGCACCGAGACAACGCTCACCCTCACGGTGGGCGACGCTGTCGCAGCACAGAAGTACACCCTGAAGGTTGTGGCCCAGAGCGGCAACAAGAAGAAGGAGCAGACGCTCGAGCTCACCGTACAGGTGAAGCCGGACTTCTCGATGACTACGAACCCCGCCGCCCTCACGATCAAGCAGGGCGCCTCCGGGACCGCCACGATCAACCTCACCCGCAACGCGTCCGCCACTGGGGCCATTGCGCTGACGCTCGAGGGCGCACCGGCTGGCGTGACGGGGACGTTCAACCCGGCCTCGGCCACAGCGGCAACGAGCACCCTCACGATCAACGCGGGCGCCACGGCTGCCGCCGGCGCCTACAACCTCACGGTCCGCGGGAAGGGCGACGGATTGGACAAGACGGCGGTCATTCGGCTCACCGTCGAGGCCGTTCCGGACTTCAGTTTCACCTTCCAGCCGGCAGCGGTTGAGGTCAAGCGCGGCGAATCGGCCACCGTAACGGTCGCCTTGAACCGCGTGGGTGGATTCGCTGACCCGGTGCAGTTCGAGGTCGAAGGCCTCCCCACCGGTGTGACGGCAACGTTCGATCCCAACCCGGCCCCGGCGGCGACCTCCACACTCAAGATCACATCAGGGGCTACGGCTGCCGCAGGCACCTACCCGATCCGGGTGCGGGGCACGGCGGGTGCCACCTCCAAGGTAGTTGGCATCAACCTCACCATTCCGTAGACCTCCCATCATCTGAAACAACGGGGGCGGCGTTGCCGCCCCCGTCTCTTCTCTGCCCGTCCTCGAGGATAAACGCTACCCGCTGAACCAGCGGGTCCAAGACCGGCGGAGGGCTCGGGCCTCCCGCGCCACGATCCGCGCCAGCATGTGCGGGTCGTGCTTCACCGTGGCCTTACCCTCCATCTCCACGAGCTGGAGCAGCGGGGCCCGGATCACCCGCAGCCCCATCGTCTTCGCCCCGCGCAGGTCATCTTCCACCGGCTCGCTTCCTTCGTCCTTGTATCGAGCAAGGATTCCCGGTGGCGGGAGCTCGCTGTTCACCACGACAGCCTGGAACCGCCGTAGGTTCACGTGCTCAGCGAGGGCGTCCAAGTGGGCACTGGCCGTTAGACCGTTGGTCTCCCCCGGCTCGGTCATGAGGTTCATGATGACCATCTTCTCCCCCGGTGCCTGGGCAATGGCGTCGGCGATGCCTGCCACGAGAAGGTTGGAGATAATGCTTGTGTACAGGCTTCCGGGGCCCACAAGGATCAAATCGGCACGCGCGATCGCGTCCAACGCCACGGGATAGGCCCGTGCCGGCCGGGCAAGGCGGAGGCGACGGATCGGAATACGTGCGGCGCCGATCGCGGCCTCGCCCACGATCTCCCGGCCGTCGGCGAGGTCGGCGGCGAGATCGCTGCGGTCGAGGGTAGATGGGATGACTTTCCCGCGCACAGAGAGGAAGTGACTCGCCTCCTCCACCGCCCGGTCGAAGCCACCCACCGCCTGTTCCATCCCCGCGAGGAGGATGTTCCCCAAAGAGTG
>DYGJ01000121.1 GCA_020724765.1 Thermotoga sp.
GCACCTCCACGAACACGCCGCCCAGCCCGAACATCACCAGGGGCCCGAACGTGGGGTCGCGGACGATCCCCACGATGACCTCCTCTCCCGGCGGGAGGAGCTCCTGCACGTACACGCCGGCCCCGTCTCCCGGTCCGTCGGGAAGGAGTTCTGCCAGTTCCCGGTACGTCGCCCGGACCTCTCTCTGCGGGACGCCGATCCTCACCCCGCCCACGTCGGACTTGTGGACGGCCTCCGGCGCGACGACCTTGAGGACCACCTTCCCCCCGATCTCCCGGGCCAGAGAGACGGCCTGGGCCGGACTGCGGGCGAGGCCGCCGCGGGCGACGGGCGCCCCGTAGGCGGCGAGAAGGTCGAGCGACTCCACCCCCAGCCGTGGGCTCCCTGCGCTCAAGATCTCCCGGGCGCGGGGTCGGTCGGCGTCTAGCTCTCGGCGCTCCTCTTGCTCTCGGTCGCGGATCTCCCGGTACCGGGCGAGGATGGCGAGCGCCCGCACCGCCCGCCCGGGCTCGAAGTAGGCGGGGATCCCGGCGTCGTTGAGAGCCCGTTCGGCCTCCTCCCCAAGCTCGCCGGCCATGAAGCTCGCCACGACCGGCTTCCCGTGGCGACGATGGGCGGCGACGACGAACCCCGCGAGCTGGGCGAAGGTGAGCACGGGGTGCGGCGCGGTGAGCACGAGCCCCATGTCCACGTTCGGGTCGGCGAGGACCCACTCCACCGCGTCGCAGAATCCCTCGGCCGTCGCATCGGCGAGGATGTCCACCGGGTTCGCCGCGCTGGCCGCATACGAGAACCTCTTGGAGAGCGATTCCACCGTGGTCGGGGACAGGGCGGGCACCTCGAGCCCGTCGTCCGCGGCGGCGTCCGCGGCGAGGATCGCCGGCCCGCCGGCGTTGCTCACGATCCCCAGCCGCCGCCCACGGGGCAACGGCTGCTGGGCAAGGGCGACCGCTTCCTCGAACAGCTCCTCCACCGTGTGGACGCGGATGACGCCGCAGCGGCGGAACGCGGCATCGTAGGCGCGGTCGGATCCGGCCAACGCCCCGGTGTGGGACGAGGCGGCTCGGGCGCCAGCCTCGGTGTGGCCGGCCTTCAGCACCAACACCGGCTTCTCTCGCGTCACCTCGCCCGCGACGCGCAGGAACTCCGTCCCGTTCTCGATCCCCTCCAGGTAGGCGGCGATGACCTTCGTCTCCGGATCACGGGCGAGAACGGTGAGGAAGTCGGTCTCCGTAAGCACGGCCTTGTTGCCGAGCGACACGAACGCCGAGAACCCGAGCTTCCTGTGCCAGGCCCAGTTGAGCACCCCGCTTCCCAACGCCCCGGATTGGGAGATGAACGCGATCCTCCCCGGCAACGCCCCCCGCAGGGCGAACGTCGCGTTGAGCCCAACGCGGGGCGAGATGAGGCCGAACGCGTTCGGGCCGAGCACGTTCATCCCGTGTTCAGAGGCAATGCGTACCAGCTCTCTCTCCCGCTCCACTCCCTTCCCGCCCGCCTCCTTGAACCCGGCGGTGATCACCACCGCGTTGCGGATGCCTCTCTTGCCGCAGGCATCGAGGGCGAGGAGGGCATCGTCCGGCGCAACCATGATCACGGCCAGGCTCACCGGCTCGGGAAGATCAGCCACCGTCGGGACGCACGTCCGGCCCAGGATCTCGGTGTAGCCTGGGTTCACCGCGTACGCAGGGCCGGAGAACGTGGCCACGTTGGCGAACAGCACGCCACCGATCTTGTGCGGCGCGGCCGACGCACCCACCACCGCGACCGAGGTCGGGGAGAGGAACTCCGCGAGGTCTCGTCTCATATCTAGGGGCATGGTAGCGGCCTCCGCGGGATCTTCACAACCCCTGCACCACCCCTCGACGCCAGGGGTGGATAGTGCCTCGTGGTTGAAGACAAGTCGAGAGCCCAACCACCTGAACCGCCCCTGATGCATGAGAGGGGGCGAGGCACACCTCGCCCCCTCTCCCTCCTTTGGGTAGGCTAACTATGGACATGAAAACGATCCTCGTGGTGGAAGACGAACGGGAAATCGCGCGGATGGTGCAGACGTACCTGATGCGCGAGGGGTACCGGGTCGAGGTCGCGTTCACCGGGGAAGACGGATGGGCGATGTTCAAGTCCCTTCAGCCCGATCTGGTGGTGCTCGACCTCATGCTCCCCGGTATGCACGGGCTCGAGGTAGCGCGGCGGATTCGCCAGGGCGCGGCCACTCCCATCATCATGCTCACCGCTCGCACCGAAGAGACGGACCGCGTCGCCGGCCTGGAGATGGGGGCCGACGACTACGTGACGAAGCCGTTCAGCCTGCGGGAGCTCGCGGCCCGGGTGCGGGCGGTTCTGCGCCGCACCGAGGGTGGAACGGCCCCGGATGTGGTCCGGGTGGGAGATCTGACGGTGGACATGGCGTCGCGGGAAGCCCGCCTGCGAGGAACAACCCTCGACCTCACGCCCACGGAGTTCGACCTTCTCGCGTTCTTCGCCCGCCACCCCGGCCGGGTGTTCACCCGTCGCGAGCTTCTGGAGGCCCTTCAAGAGCGAACCTATGCGACCCTGCCCCGCACTGTGGACTCCCACGTGAAGAACCTCCGCCACAAGATCGAGTCCGACCCCGAAGATCCCACGCACATCCTCACTGTGCACGGCGTGGGGTACAAGTTCCGCCCTGGGCCTGAGGGGGAGTAGGCATTGTCTTTCCGGTGGAAGCTCTTCGGGGCGTTCGCGATCACCGCACTTCTGGCCGCCGGAGGAGCCTACTTCCTCACCACCCGCGGGGTGAGCGATCGGTTCGCCTCGTTCCGCGAGGAGAACCGCCAGCTTGCCGCCCAGGAGTTCGCCGCAGCCCTGGCCCAGATCTGGGAATCCACGCAGAGCTGGGAGCACCTGAAGTCGCTCTTCGCTACCACGGCGGTGATCGTCCGCGAGCGGACGGTGATCTACCAGAGGAGCGCGTTCGGTCAGTTCACGGTCGTTGATCCGTCCTACACGGTGGTCGGTTGCGCGATGGAGGAGATGATCGGCGTGTGCCTCGCCGATGACCCGCAGTTCCGAACCGTCGTCGATCGGTACGGAATTCCGATCCTCGCCAACGGGGTGCGCGTGGGCACGGTGGTCCCGCTCGATATCGCTGAGTTGACCCCACTCGAGGAAGACTTCCTCGCCTCGATTCGCCAGGCGGCCCTCATCGCCGGTGGGGTAGCCCTGTTTGCAGCGGCTCTTCTGGCGGTGATTCTCGTCGTCCAGCTCTCGCGACCGCTGCGGCGTCTCATCCTCGCCACGGCCCGCATCGCGAAGGGCGACCTCGCCTACCGCGTGAACATCCGAACCCGCGACGAGATCGGCCGTCTGGGCCGCGCGTTCAACGAGATGACGGCCGCTCTGGAGACCTCGGAGAAGGCGCGCCAGAACCTCCTCACCGACGTCGCCCACGAGCTGCGCACGCCTCTGTCCGTGGTGCGGGGGAACCTCGAGGGGATGATCGACGGGGTGTTCCCCCTGACGCCGGAGGGCCTGGCCCCGGTGTACGACCAAACCCTCCAATTGGGAGAGCTGGTGGAGGACCTCCGTACGCTGACCCTCGCCGAAGCGGGTCACCTCCAGCTCGTGCGGGAGCCGACCGACATCGGAGAACTGGCGCGAACCGTGGCGGAGGCCGTGCGCTCGGTCGCCACCGAAGACGGAGTGGTGATCACGGTGAACGCAGAGCCAGGGCTCCGTGCCAACGTGGATCCCCGCCGCATCCGCCAGGTGCTGGGCAACCTGCTCGACAACGCGCTGCGCTACTCCCCGCCCGGGGGGACGATCATGGTGACGGTGTCCCGGGCCGACTCCGAGGTCGTGACCTCCGTGCGCGACGAGGGGCCCGGCGTCCCGCCGCACGACCTTCCCCACGTGTTCGAGCGGTTCTACCAGGGCGACAAGTCGCGGACCGGAGAGGGGACCGGTCTCGGGCTCGCCATCGCCCGCGAGCTGATTCAGGCCTACGGAGGGCAGATCTGGGCGGCCAACGACGGCGGGGCCGTGTTCACGTTCGCCCTGCCCATCCTTGAACCGGACCCGCCTGAGATCTAACATCGGCCTCGTCATGGATGACGGTTCGTGTTACCACAGTCCCACCCTCGGAAAGCTCTCGTTCAAAGAAGTGGTGGATGAAGTCCTGGCGATGATGTCCGCCGCCCCCGAAGACCCGTACGAGGTCGTTGTGGGTACCGATTCGCAGACGTACTGCGACGAGGTGGAGTACGTGTCGGCCATCGTCGTCCATCGGGTGGGGAGAGGCGGCCGTTACTTTTGGCGCCGGATAAAGGACGATCGCCCGATCAGCCTCCGCGAGCGGATCTACCGCGAGGCCTGGCTCTCGTACGAGACAGCCGAGGACGTGATCGGGGCCCTCAAGGACCGCGGGGTGAGCGGGTTCCAGCTCGAGATCCACGTGGACATCGGCCGCAACGGCCGAACAAGGGACCTCGTGGAGGAAGTGGTGGGGATGATCCTCGGGGTCGGGTTCCGGGTGCGGACCAAGCCCGAAGCCTACGCCGCTTCCGCCGTCGCCGATCGGTACACCTAGGATTTCACGGGCACGCGGGACGCGGCGCGCTCCCCTGTGTCCTGCCCGGTTCGCCAACACCCGCATAGCATGAGTCCATGCCCACGGCATCGGTGCTTCTGTCGTCGCTCCCCTCGGCTCGCGGTGTGCCCGACGTAGACGTGACGGGGTTGGCGTGGGATTCCCGGCGAGTGGAAACGGGGAACCTGTTCTTCGCTCTGCCCGGAAGCCGCAGCGATGGTCACCGGTTCATCCCCGAGGCCGTGCAGCGGGGCGCGGTCGCCGTGGTGGGGGAGAAGCACCTCACTCCGCTCGCCGTGCCCTACATTCCTGTTCCCGACGCCCGAGCCTCCCTCGCCCACGCCGCCGCCGCCTTCTACGGCCACCCCACTCAGAAGATGCACACGATTGGGGTAACGGGAACGAACGGTAAGACCACGGTGGTCCACCTCCTGGGCCAGATCCACCCGGCGTGCGAAACCGTGACCACGGTGCGCGTGGAGCAGGAGAACCTGTCCTGCGTGACCACGCCTGAGGCGCCCGATTTGCAGAAACTGGCAGCGC
>DYGJ01000005.1 GCA_020724765.1 Thermotoga sp.
TGCCGCGCTCGCCGCGGTTCCGGGCCCGGTGGTGCTGATCCTTGGGGGGCGCCACAAACGGGGCGGCTACGAAGCTCTCATCCCCGTCCTACGCGGCCGGGTGCGCATGTGCATCCTGATCGGCGAGTCGCAGGCGTACTTTGCTGACCTGCTCGCTTCGGGGGAGGTTCCGTATGAGATGGCCAGCGACCCCAGCGACGCCCTGCGCCAGGCGTACCGTGTCGCTCGACCGGGCGACACGGTACTCCTCTCGCCGGCGTGCGCCAGCTTCGACCAGTTCCGAGACTACGCCCAACGGGGCGAACTCTTCCAGAGAGCGTTCTTCGCTCTCGATCTCGATATGGAGTAGTAGGGGGTCTCTGTCCCCTGCTCGGGGGACACCGCGCACCTCTTCTCCGGAACGATAGCCGGGGGAGCTAACCCCGCGGTCCTTTGGCCGAAGGGACATGTGCGCCACACTACCTTTGCCATGGGGAGCCTTGAGGGCAAGATCGCGGTGGTCCTCGCTTTCTTGCTCTTGGCGGGTTTTCTGTTCGTCTACTCAGCGAGCTCTCCTCTGTCGCTGCGCCTGACCGGCGATGCGTGGTCGCTGCTCAAGCGGCAGATCATCGGGGGAGTCCTCGGGTTGGCTGCCCTTGTCATCCTGTGGCGGGTGGACTACCACGTGTGGGCGAAGATCGATGACCTGTTGCTGGGAGGGGCGTTCGTGCTCCTCATCCTTACCCTGGTTCCGCTGCTTGCGGAAGGGTCGCGCTGGTTGAGGCTCGGCCCGTTCCCGTTCCAGCCGTCCGAGATCGGCAAGGTTGCCCTCGTGCTGTACGTGGCGGGATCCCTCGTCCGCCGCGGAGGTCGGCTCGCGCGATACCGGGAAGCGGTTCTCCCGTACGTGCTCGTGCTGGGAATGTTCGGGCTCGTGCTCCTTCTGCAGCCGGATTCGGGGATGCTCCTCGTGTACACGGTCACGGTCGCGTTCCTCTTGTGGGTGGGGGGGGTTCCCGTGCGCCATCTCTTTGTCACCCTGCTCGGAACGCTTCCGGTGGCTGGCGTGGTGCTGTTCTTTGCGCGGTACAGGTTGGAGCGGTTCGCCGCGTTTCTCAACCCAGAACCGTACCGGGATACCTACGGGTACCAGACGTTTCAGTCGTTGCTTGCCGTGGGATCGGGAGGGGTGTTCGGTCGGGGGCTCGGCGCGTCGCGGGCGAAGCTGTTCTACCTCCCTGCGGCGCACAACGATTTCCTGTTCTCCGTAGTGGCCGAGGAAACGGGGCTCATCGGCTCGCTGTGCGTGATCGCTCTCCTGGGGTTTCTCGTGGTGTTGGGGTTTCGTGCTGCCCGCCAGGCTCCGGACAAACTGGGGGCACTCTATGCGTGGGGAGCTTCGTTCCTCCTTGGGTTCCAGGCTCTTCTCAACCTTGCGGTGGCGGTGGGGGTCGTGCCCGTGACCGGGTTGACCCTGCCCTTCTTGAGCTACGGTGGATCGTCGCTCATGGTGAGCCTGATGCTCGGCGGGCTCATCCTCGGCGTGGCCCGCGCGAGCCGGAGGTCCACGGTGGGGGTTCTCGTCCCCGGGGTGCGAGGATGAAGGTTCTCGTGGCAGCGGGCGGCACGGGCGGCCATATCTACCCGGCACTGGCCGTGGTCGAGGAACTCCAGAACCGCGGCCTACTCTCTCGGATCGGTTGGGTCGGTGATCCCCATCGTCTCGAGGAAAGGGTTGTCCGTCGGCTTTCCTGGATGGAGTTCTATCCCCTTTCCTCTCATGGGATCGACCGCCGTCGACCGTGGACTTGGCCGGGTTCTCTTCTACGAACAATGGGAGGGCTTCTGCGCGCGATCGCCATCGTACGCCGATTCGAACCGGACGTCGTGTTCGGAACCGGCGGACACGCCGCGTTTTCTCCCTTGGTGGCGGCATGGTTTCTCCGTATCCCGACGGTGATTCATGAGCAGAATGCGCGGATGGGGCTCAGCAACCGGCTTCTGGCTCGAATTGCGGATCGTGTGCTTCTCTCGTACCCGGAGACCCATGGCGTCCCCCCGCGGGCGCGGGCCGAGGTTACGGGGAACCCCGTGCGAAACGAGGTAAACAGCGTTCCCCCCCAACTCGGGGGCGAGTTGCTGGTCGTGGGGGGGTCCCAGGGTTCGCGATGCTTGATCGAGGCCATGCTCCGCGCCGCTCCCGAGTTGGCACGAACCCCGCGACTTCGGATGCGAGTTGTTGTGGGAAACGCTGCTCCAGTGGAGGACGTAGCGGAATCCCTTGCAAGAGCCGGGGTGACGGCCGAGGTCGTGAGGTACGTCGAGCCGTTTGCCGACGCCCTGGCCGAGGCCCGGCTCGTTGTGGCGCGGGCGGGAGCGACAACCGTGGCCGAGGTGGCAGCGGCCGGGCGGCCAACGGTGTTCGTCCCGTGGAACGGAGCGGCGAACAGGCACCAGCACGCCAACGCACGGGTGATGGCCCGTAGCGGGGGGTGTCTTGTGCTGACGGAAGAGGTTGCTCTTCGTGGGTTGGGGGAACTCGTGACGGAGCTGTGGGCCGATGACCTGAAACTTCGCGACATGGCCTCGGCGGCCCGGGCCCTGGCCCGGCCGGATGCCGGCCGAAGGGTAGCGGAGGCACTTCTCGCACTCGTGGAGGACAAACGAACATGAGCGGATTCACAGGGCGAGTTCACCTCGTGGGGATTGGGGGGGACGGGATGTCCGCCTTGGCGCAGCTTCTGCGGGAAGGCGGAGTGAGCGTTTCTGGATCGGATATCCGGGACTCCTTACGCACCGCAGGCTTGCGGGCGTGGGCTGACGTACACGTGGGGCACCGGGCGGAGAACGTACCGCAACGCGTGAATGCCATTGTCTACTCGTCCGCCGTCTCGTTTCTGAACCCGGAGATCCGGGCGGCACACGACATCCCCCGGTGGCCGCGTCTCCCAGCGTTGGGAGAGGTCATCCGCGGACGTGAACTGGTAGCCGTGGTCGGAACCCACGGCAAGACAACCACCGCCAGTTGGGCTGCTCACCTCGTCACCACAGTCACGGGGGAGGGTGGGTACTACGTGGGAGGGGAGGTACCGGGCTCCCCGTCGGCGAGCCTTGGGAAGGGGAAGACGTTTGTGGCCGAAGTGGATGAGTCCGACGGTCGGTTTGTCGGTCTCTCTCCCCATGTGGCTGTTCTCACCTCAGTAGACACGGACCACATCGGAACCTACGGTGGGTTCAACGGGTTGCGGCGGGCGTTCAGCCGGTTTGTCGGTCGTGCGAACCGGCTGGCCGTGTGTGCCGACGATCCGGTCGCACTCGATGCGGCGCGTTCACGGCGTATTCCCCTGACCTACGGGTTCTCCCCCAGGGCCGACTTGCGCGCTGTGGCGACGGAGTACCGACGGGAGAAGTCGAGCTTCGAGGTTCTTCTTCATGGGAAGCGGGCGGGAGAGGTCGAAGTCCCCGGGCCTGGTCCGCACAACGTGCGCAACGCACTGGGCGCGATCGCCGCTGGGGCCCTCCTCGGCATCCCGGTGCACGATCTCCTGCCAGCGCTCCCCACGGCTGCGCGACCTCGTCGACGGCTCGAGGTCCTCGAGGAGAACGGGTACCTCGTGGTGGACGACTACGCTCACCATCCGACTGAGGTCGCGGCTGGCCTTGCCGCGCTGCGGTTGGGGTGGCCGGATCGACGGATCGTGGCGATCTTCCAGCCGCACCGCTATTCCCGGACCAAGACGCTAGCGAGTGCGTTTGGGTCAGTGCTATCTCGCGCCGATCAGGTTGTGGTATCGCGGGTCTATCCGGCATTCGAACGGCCGATTCCCGGGGTCAGTGGACGGGAGGTGGCGGAGGCGGTCTCCGGTGCCGGGGGGAACGCTGTGTACCGGGACAGCTTAGGCGCAGCGATGGAAGCAGCGGCGGAAACGATCCAGCCTGGGGACGTGGTGGCGTGTTTCGGCGCGGGGGATATATGGAAGCTGGCGCGGGAGATGGCGCACGGGCTCTCCTACGGATCCTGAGAAGTCTTCCGGGCGAACTACGGGTGCAGGAACCGCTCGCTCCCCATACCACGTTTCGGATTGGTGGGAGGGCCTTCGCCCTGTACCGGCCGACCACGGAGAGCGCGTTGGCCGAGGCCGTGGTCCGAGCCCGGACCCACGGATTCCCGTGGCGCATGGTGGGCGGGGGGTCCAAACTTCTTGTCCCGGATCGCGGGTTCCCCGGCCTCGTCGTATCCACCACGGGATTAGGCGCCTGGCACGAGGACGAGGGGGTGTTGTCGGTCGGAGCGGGTGTGCCCTTGGCGCGGGTGGCGCGTTGGGGAGCGTGGAAGCTTGCTGGGATCCCAGGAACGGTGGGTGGCGCCGTAGCGATGAACGCGGGAACGAAGCACGGAGCGATCGCTGAACAGGTGGCTTGGGTGCAAGCCCTCCTGCCCACAGGGCGCGTTCACACCTTCTCCCCTAAGGAGTGTGGCTTCACCTATCGGGACTCGGTGTTTCGCCGGCTGCGCCTGCCGGTGCTCGCGGTCGGCCTGCGACCGCAACTGCGGAAAGATCTGGCTCCCCTTCTGGTCGAGCGGGCTCGGAGCCAGCCCCTGGGTGTTCCGTCCGCTGGGTGCGTGTTCCGGAATCCCGCGGACGGGCGATCTGCAGGCTGGCTGATTGACCAGTGTGGACTCAAGGGCGCACGCATTGGCGATGCCGTGGTCTCAGAGCGACATGCCAACTTCATCTGCAACCTCGGTCGGGCGCGCGCCGTGGATGTCCTGGAGTTGGTCGATCAGGTTCAGCATTGCGTGGTCAGCCGGTTCGGGGTATGGCTCAGCCTGGAGCTTGAGGTCGTGGGGGAGTGATCCGGGCGATACGCCTCGGGTGCGTGTGTTGTTCTATTCTCATCGTTGTTTGCGCGGCACTTCGCTGGGGCGGATGGTGGTGCGTGGAGGAGGTGTGGGTCTCCCCGACGCGTTACGTCGTGGCCGAACAGTTGACAGGGATTCTGCTCGGTGCTAATGTACTTCGATTACAAACGGGGGAAATCGCCGATGGGATTCGGAACGACCCTCGGGTTTTAGAGACGAAGATTCGGGTTCGCCCGTTCTGGAAGCGGGTGGAAGTGGAGATCAAAGAGAGGGAACCGACGGTGCAGGTAGGGCTGCGAGGCGGGGCGGCGGTGTGGGTGGATGCCGAGGGGTTCATCCTCGAGCCAGCGACAGCACCTGTCGTGGTGGGGGCTGCCCGAGCAGGCGAGCGGGTAGCTTCCGAAGCCGTGTACGCTGCCCGCGTTGTGGCTCGCCTGAGCCCCGGGGTGAGGGAGAAGTTCACGACGTTTGATATAACCGATCCCACCAATGTCATCGCCAGTGGTGACAGGTCCCCCACCCTTCTGTTGGGGGAGATTGGCCAACTGAGGGACCATCTTGCTATCCTGGAGGATCTATGGGAGCGATGGAGGCTTGCCGAGTGCGCCATGGTAGATTTTCGCGTTGGCGACGAGGTGATCCTGAAGCGCAAACGATGAGGGTGGTGGTTCGATGAGGCGGGAGCGGCTGATGGTGGGGTTGGATGTCGGGACGACCAAGGTGGCCTGTCTGGTGGCCAACGTGGTCGACGAGTACATCGAGGTCATCGGTCTGGGGACATCTCCCTCACGGGGGTTGGAGAAGGGTGTTGTGGTCGATATCGGGCGCACCATCCAGTCCATCCGCAAAGCGGTGGAGGAAGCGGAGAACATGGCCGATGTGCGTGTCCAGAACGCCTACGTCGGCATTGCGGGTAAGCACATCCGTTCTCTCAACAACTCGGCGACCGTGTCCATCACCCGGCCCGATCGGATCATCACCGCGGAGGACGTGCGGCGGGTGGTGGAAGCAGCGCGGACGATGCCCCTCTCTCCGGATGTCGAACTCATTCACGTCATCCCTCGGCAGTACATCGTGGACGGTCAGGAGGGGATCACCGATCCGGTGGGTATGACTGGCACCCGCCTCGAGGTGGACGTGCACATCGTGCTCGGGTCGGTGACCGCGGTTCACAATCTCGTGCGGTGCGTGGAGGCCGTAGGTATTGGCATCTCCCAGATCGTGCTCGAGCCGCTGGCCTCGGCGATGGCGGTCCTCTCCTCTGCGGAGAAGGAGTTGGGGGTGGTGCTCCTCGACTCGGGCGGGGGAACGACGGACATCTCCGTGTTCCGCGGCGGCGACATCTGGTTCTCGAAGACGATCCCCATCGCCGGGGAGCACATCACGAACGACATCACCGTCGGGCTGCAGACTCCAATCGAGGAAGCGGAGCGGATCAAGAAGCAGTACGGAACTTGCCTTGTGGACTCGGTGGGCGACGACGAGAAGATCGATGTGGCAACGATCGGCGGGGAGAGTACGAAACAGGTGTCGCGGAAGAAACTGGCCAAGGTCATTGAGCCTCGGGTGGAGGAGATCCTCGATCTGGCGATCCAGGAGGTCGAGGACGCGGGGTACCGCGACCTGATCCCGGCGGGGGTGGTCATCACGGGCGGGACGTCCCAGCTCAACGGGATGTCCGAGTACATCGAGCGACGCTACGGACTGCCCTCCCGCGTGGGGAGCCTGCCGCAGGGGATCCACGGTCTGCGCGACATCGTGGAGTCCCCGATCTACGCCACCGGGATCGGGCTCCTCAAGTATGCGGTGGAAACCCGGGACTTCGTGCCGTCCAAGCGCTCGCGGGGATCCTCCAAGGGGATGCTGGGGAAGATGCTGGGATGGTTCCGCAAGTTCCTGCGGGGGTGAGCGGGGGATGATGGGGGAGAGCCCAGCTAAGATCATGGTGGTGGGGGTGGGCGGAGGTGGCGGGAATGCCGTCAGCCGCATGGTCCAAGCAGGGCTGGTTGGCGTCGAACTCGTGGTGATGAACACCGACGCCCAGGTGTTGGAGATGATCGAGGCCCAACGCCACCTGCAGCTGGGAGGCAAGCGCACGGGAGGACTGGGAGCAGGGGGAGACCCAGAGGTGGGACGCGAGGCGGCCGAGGAGTCCCGTGATGAGATCGCTGATCTGCTCGATGGGTTGGACATGGTGTTCATCACTGCCGGAATGGGTGGCGGGACCGGGACGGGTGGCGCACCGGTTGTCGCCGAGATCGCCAAAGAGCTGGGCATCCTCACCGTGGGGATCGTCACCCGGCCGTTCTCGTTCGAAGGCCTCGCTCGATCCCAGCGTGCAGAGAGAGGTCTGCAGCAGCTTGCACGGAACGTAGACGCGATCATCACCATTTCCAATGACCGTCTGCTCAAGGTCGCCCCCCACGAGATGCCCCTCACCCGGGCATTCGAACTCGTGGACGAGGTTCTCCGCCAAGGAGTGCAGGGGGTGACCGAGCTCATCACCGTCCCCGGGCTCATCAACCTCGACTTCGCCGATGTCGAGGCGGTCCTGCGCGGGGCGGGAACCGCCCTCATGGGGATTGGCGAAGCCGATGGCGACAACAAGACGCGCGAGGCGGCCCGCAAGTCCATCTCTTCACCCCTCCTTGACTTCAGCGTGAAGGGTGCGAAGAAAGCGATCCTCAACATCACCGGCGGCGAGGACCTGACCCTGGAAGAGGTCACTGCGGCGGCCGGGGCGATTCAGGAAGCCCTGTCCGACAAGGCCGACCTCATTTTTGGCGCCGCGATTCGGGAAGGGATGCAGAAGGCCAAGGTGACCGTGATCGCCACCGGGTTCGCCGCGGTCCAGAGCGGCGAGATCATGGATACCGAAGAAGAGGTCGTCCTGGAGCGGCTGGAGCGGGAGGGTATCCGCGACGACTACGACATCCCCACGTTCCTTCGTCGCGCCCGTCGCCAGGAAGGCTCGTAGAGTTCACTGCCTCCCGCTGGGCCTTCGGCCACGCGGAGAAAATCGGATCCCCGCGGGTACTTGTTTGCCGCCGAGGCACAGAGGACGCAGAGAAAACCAGTTCTGGAATTGAATCTGTAGCGTCGCAGCCTGTCTGCGACGAACGACCGTCGGGGATGAACCCCGACGGTCGTTAGGGTTTCATGCCCGACGTCCGTTGGGTTGGACGGTTCGTCGGTTGACGGTGGAACGGTCCGAGAAAAGGCCGTCGCAGACGAGCTGCGCCGCTACGGAACTCAAAGGCTCTCACCGCCGAGCGCGCGGAGAACGCGAGAACAGCCGGTCAACGGAAAACCCCACCACAAAAGACACCAAGGTCACGAAGAAGAACACCAGGCATGAACCCTGGGGTTGGGAACCCCCGAATCCCTTTGTGTTCTTCGTGCCCTGGGTGGTGGAGTCCGGGGTTGCTCTGCGATCTCGGCGTCCTCGGCGGTGAAGCTGCAATACTTGGGTTCAGGGTGCGAACCTATGGGTGATGGGGTACCGACGGCCGGTCCCGAACGACTTCGGCGACACTTTGATTACCAGAGGAAGCTGCTTTCGCTTGTACTCAGCCCGGTGAAGGCGATGGGCGACGTCTTGGACTACGTCCTGGCTGAACGCCCGCACCAGCTCTCCTGACGGCCGGTTCTCTGCGACGAGTGCCCGCACGAGCGGGTCGAGCACGTCGTAGGGAGGGAGATCCTCGTCGTCGCGCTGATCGGGCCTCAGCTCGGCGGAGGGAGGTCGGGCAAGGGTCCCCTCGGGGATGGTGGGGACGGGTCCTTGCTCGTTGATAAGGCGGGCCAACTCGTACACCTCGGCCTTGACGAGATCGCCGATCGGCGCCAGCGCGCCCACCGTGTCTCCGTAGAGCGTGTTGTAGCCCGTGGCGATCTCCGACTTGTTCCCGCAAGCGAGGACGGCGTAGTCGAGGGCGTTGGCCAGTGCCATCCACAGGACCCCCCGAACCCTTGCCTGGAGGTTCTCTGCTACCAGGCCTTCCACTGCGACGTGCGGAGCCAGGGCCTCACTGAGAGCAGAGAAGCTTGTGTCGATCGGGATCTCCACAACGCACATCCCCAAGGCTTTCGCGAGCTGTGTCACCTCGTCGCGCGACTCGCTCGCGGTGTACGGTCCGGGGAAGAACGTGCCCAAAACCCGATCCGGACCGAGCGCCTTGCAGGCGAGCGCGGCGACGACCGCCGAGTCCACCCCGCCGGAGACCCCTACGATACATCCCCGGATCCTGTTCTTGTCGAAGTAGTCTCGGATCCCGGCGATGAGAGCGTCCTGGATATCGCCCATCCCGTCGTTTGATGGGGGTTCGACCGGTGCTCCCGCCGTGTCGAAGGTGCAGACACCTTCGGTGAAACGCGGGGCGGAGAGGAGAAACGCCCCGTCCGGCCGGAGGGCGAACGATCCGCCGTCGAACACGAGTTCGTCCTGCCCCCCCACGAGGTTCGCGTACACAAAGAGCGCGCCCGACCGCTCGGCCCACTTCCGGGCCAGGTCATAGCGGAGGACGGGCTTCCCCCGGAAGTAGGGGGAGGCGGAGACGTTCACGAGGAGGTCCACTCCTGCCGAAGATTGAGCCGCCAACACTCCTTCCTCGTACCAGAAGTCCTCGCACACCGAGAGCCCCACGCGCAACCCCTGCCAATCGAACACCGCGATCTTCGTGCCGGGCGAGAAGTACCGTTCCTCCTCGAACACATCGAACGAGGGGAGCCTGTGCTTGGCCTGATGGCCGATGATCCCTCCATCAGCGAGGAGGAACGCCGCGTTGTGGAAGAACACGTTGCCGCCAAACGCAGTTGCAGACGGGTCGGCCACGTTGCCAGCTCGGGTTCCTCCGCGGACCACATGACCGACGACCACGGCGATGTTCTTGGTGGAGTCCACGATCGCCCTGAACTCCCGGTCCGCCGCGTCGAGGAACCCCGCCTGCAGAAGGAGGTCCCGCGGGGGGTACCCCAACAGAGCGAGTTCAGGGAATACGATGAGATCGGCGCCTTGTTGCCGGATCTCGGCGATGGCGCGTACGATCCGCTCTCTGTTTCCAGCGAGGTCGCCCACCGTCGGGTTGATCTGGCCCAAGGCGATCTTCACCAGCGTTCCTTCGGAAGCCTGTTCTTCAGCATGGTCGGCCGGTCACCTGCCCCACATCACGGGTGCCGAATGAGCAGCGCCCTCCTGCCGGGGCTGGGAGGTGAGGCATGCGGTGGGATGGATAAGCCACGAGCAGAAGGGCGCGAACTCACAACGCCAAGTATAGCCCTCTTCGGGTGACGGGTCGAGATACATGTTTGGCGTACCGCGAACCCACCGCAGAGCGCCTGTCTGCCGCCAGGCAGCCGGAGTTCGCAGAGGTAACCGAGTCCGCATCCCTGTCCCTCCCTCTCCCCCGGGCGGGAGAGGGTCGGGGTGGTGGAAGGGATCGCAGCGTCGGGGTGCATCCCGTGACTTCGGTTAGGCGGTCTGACGGTTACAGGTTTTGTACCGTCGGGCTTCATGCCCGACGGTCTTCCGTCGCAGATTTGTCTGCAGCAGGCAGACACGCTGCGACGCTACAGAACCTCTTCGATTCAACTCCAGAACTGGTGTTCTCTGCGTGCTCGGCGGTAAGCAAGTACGGGTCGAGAAACGGTGACGAGCGGCGCCCCGATACAGACCGTGCGCTGTTTTTGGGATGGCGTTCAGGATAGGGCAGATTACAGGTTGAAACCCGCCCCTCGTCCGGGGTGTATACTGTTTATCCAGAGAATCAGCGGCGCAGGCAGAGGGTCATCGCACGCATCGCCTCCCGGCCAGAACTCCAACGCCCTGCACGTCTTCCGACCTCTCCCCATGTCCTCCATCTGCCTCCCCCCTGCCCCGCCGAAGGGGGTGGGCGCGAGGAATATACCGCACAGAAGTCCCGTGGATCGGGGTCCGGTCGTCAACGGATGCGGTCAATCGTATCGTGTGGGGGTGACAGATCATGCGGCGGTGGACTACGAGAGTGGCGTTCGTGGCACTTGTGGTTCTCGGGAGCAACTTCTGCTTGGCTCAGACTGAGCTTACTCTGGTGCCGGACTGGGCCAGGCTCACCCTCGGGCCGTTTGTTGGGATAACAGATGATGAGGCGCGGTTCTTTGTCGATGCCTCCTTGCCGTTCTTGGGTGGTGTCAGTGGCCAGCTGGTCGAGGTGACGGGGACGTCCCTAGCAGGGATGCAGATCACCATTCGCCTCGAGCCGCGGCTGGGTCTGTCCGCGATTCTCGGCATCGGGAACATTGGCACGGTCTGGTTTCAACTCGCCGACTACCCTTGGGAGGCGATCACCCAGTTCTCCTTTGACTTCGGAGGTCCGAAACCAGTTCTAGCCGTGGGGCAGGTTATCCTGGATACGGGACTGCTGTTTTCGGGGACATCTGTGTGCGACATCACCAGGGTTGAGGACGATAAGCTGAAGGCCAGACTCGAAGGAGATACGTGGTCCAAGACGTTCCCAAGGTTCGCCGCTAAGCCAGATATCAAAGAGAAGGACGCGAAGGGCTCCCCCAAGTACCCTCACTGCACGTACATTGCAGTTGAGGAATGGATCAACTACGCTGAGCCCGGAGATATCAACCTCGGCGAAACATCCCTCTGCGTTCAGTTCTATCATAGCGACGGGACCGACTGGAAGGAGGTCGGTGAGCTTGTCTGCATCCCAGCGTACAACGACATGAGTCTCGTCCCGAAGGGCATGAAAGAGGGAACGTACGTCCTGGTCTGGGAGAAGGACGGCTACTGCCTGTACAAGATCCTCAGGAACGACTGGCGGAGCAGGCGTGGCGTGTGGAAGCCCTTGAGTCCTCCGTCCCAACCTCTGAAGGAGGAGTTTGAGCCAGGTGGCTTCGAGTTTGGATGAGCTTGCCTGCTTCCTGACAGGAGGCGTGAAATCGGCGTTCCCTCGTGCCAGGCGGTCTGTGGATCGTGTCTCGCGCGTGGCGATGGGCTGTTTGTGAATGGGGAGTGAAGTCTATAGAGCAGACGTGTAACGGGAGGTGGGCTACGATGCGCAAGGTGCAGCTGGGTCTGGGGCTACTTGTCATATGGGCCCTGGTGGGGTGGTCGCAGTGCTTAGAGGTGCCTTGTCTGAGCTTCGACGGCCCCTCGGTTACGTTCAAGCTTTGCGTGCAGGTCGCCGGGGGCACGTGCAGCAACGTTCCTAAGCCGCCTCCGGCACCCTCGGACGCCGTCCGCTGTTCGGTGTCGGAAGGAACCTCGGGAACGGTGGATCTCACCGTGACGCGCAACGCGCCCGGGAGTTTCGAGGGCCGGATCGTGCTGACTGGAAGCGTCCCAGGCGGATGGCCTGCCTTCACGCCGGTTTCTAGGTCAGGCTCGGGGAACATGTCTCAGACTGCTCAATACCGGTTCAGCGTGCCTCCCGGCACCGCCGGCCGAACGCTCGAACTCAAGTTCAAAGCCCAGGCGGACGGGTGTTTCGGAGAGCTGATCCTCACGGTAGTCCTCGAGGTGACCGCGAGGCCGTCTGAGCCCCAGCTCTACGGGCCGTTCACCGGGACAACGGACGACGCCGGGAAGTTCACCGTACCGATTCCGGGCTTGCCCAACAACGTGCGAGTGGGAGGAACGCTCACCGAGTGCACGGTGAAGATCCTTGCTCGGACCCCGGTGACGATCTACGTGGCAGCCCGCACGATGACTTTAGGAGGCGTGGGGTTTGTCTGGGCCTCCTACTCCGTGCCCCCGGTGGTCCAGCAAGCGTCCCCCGTTGACTATGTCCTGGTCTCCGTGCCGGGATACCCCCAGATGAGGGTGACCCCAGTCCAGATCATCCCGATCATCGTCGGGGGCACAACGTACACGATGGTGGACCTGGGAACCGTGTCGTTCCCTGCTCCGACATGTCAGACCCGGCCGCCCGATGGTGGGATTACGGGTAAGACCGATGGTCAAGGGGGGTTCACGGTCAGCGTTGGAAGTGGAAACACTGTCTCCGGGAAGCTCAGGGAGTGCACCGAAAAGCCTCTTCCGAACCAAACGTTCACCGTGATCCCCAAGTTCTCGGGGAGCGAACTCGACGCCGTCACCTTTGTGGTCCCTGGCTACGCCGACACCACGGTGACGAAGGCTGTCTCCGTGGTCCACCTGGGTGCCATGAAGTACATCAACCTAGGCGACGTGTGCTTCTCCTTGCCGACACAGATCTCGCCCAAACCGAGGCTTGTTCTAGTTGATGTGGCAGTGGAGAGCTTCGCGCCGGTCTACTTCCTGCAGCAGACGGTTGACGAACTCCTCGAATTCAAGCTCGAGGCGGTCGAAGGGAGTACTGTCATGGAGCTGTCGGCCACACTGCGAGATGCCCGAGTCTCTGGACTCACGAGGGTCTCGGCTGGGGAGGTTGTCGTGCTGCCTTTAACGTGGCTCAGCGAGACATCAAGGAACAAGGTTGCGCAGAAGGAGTCCAGCATCGTCAGGTGTGCGAATTGGGCGTGGCAGGTTCCGGTTGCTGCCGAAGGCCCGTTCGGGGAGTTCAACGATCTGATCGTCAGGCGAACGGAGGCAGACAGAGTACGTGAAACCCCTATAAACGAGAACACGTTCTTCCGGGTCCAGGAGAAGGAACTGGACAAGATCGTCATAGCGAATGGCAAGGTGGCGTTGGGAATATGGGAGATGACCGCGAAGATCAGGACGCCTGACGGAGTCGTCCATACTGTCGTTTCAGAGCCTGACTACCGTGCGGAAGTCAAATTGACGCTTGACGATGGGAGCGTCATCTCTGTAGTCGAAGGGGTTCCCCATCTCTACCAGCTCTTCGGTCGCGAGGTGCCAGTCTATGAACTCAAGTTCTGTCAAGAGGCGGGTATTGAAGCTCGCGAGCTGCGCCAACCATCTGTTATGCAGTACTACAGTCTGGTCCCCGAGAGTCTGCAGAAGCGCGCAGATGTAGGCGGAGACCCGCTGACGATAGACCTCTATGCCAGGGTTGACCTCCGGAAGTGGGGAGTAGCGCCAGAGGTTGTGCTTGGGGGGAATTACATGTTGATCGGAAACCCCCTGACATGCCGCTTGGAGGGGTTGGACGCTCAGATCCGGAGCAACGCTTTCTACATCTGTCCGGCAATCAGCAAGGATGATCTTCCCGTCGAGACTGAGTCCGAGGTGATTGTAGAGCCCGCGTCTGGGACGTACGAGTGCAACGTCGCTGTTGAGCACGGAACCTGGACCGCTCTCTCGAAACTGCTGCTGGAGGAGGCGCTGGGGTTCGCCTTCGGAGGTGGCGTTCCGAACACGGGAGCGCAGCTGATCGAATTCCTGTTTGAGAAGGCGAGAGACTACCTCATGGACGATCTCCAGGCTCGGGTGGAGGGAGACGGTGCAGCTGCCGTCGAAGCCTACGCGTCAGTGTACCAAGCGCTGTTCTCTGCATCATCAGCTGATCCAGCACCCTGGTATGCTGCAACCTACAGGGTTCTACCTCCAGGAACCAACATTGGGAGGCGCGCTCTTGACGGGTTGATCACATGCACCTGGGAGAGTTCTGGCAGACCGTCCTATCAGGTGGTGACGGGTGCCGCTGCTGTGGCTATGGTGCTTGGCAGGGCAGCGAGAATCAAGAACTGGGTAGCCTATGCCAAGGTATCGTTAAGGCTAGACAGCTCTTGGTGGAAGGTGTGGAGCACTGTGGACGAAGATGTCTTGCCACACTATGAAGAGGGCATCCTGCGCCTGTGGCACGATGCACGCGAGGTGGATACCAAGGATCCCAATACCACCTGGAAGTAGGGGGATCCAGCGAGCGAGCGCAGTCGGGTCTTGCGATACGACAGGCGGGTAGACGGAAGGGTCCGCCCGGACAGAGGAAGGAGGTGCGCCAAACATGAACGGGGAAAGGCAGCGCTGGGTTCAAGCTGAAGGGTTCTGGGTCCCACGCGCGACTGTCATTCTGGTCGCCGTCCTGGGTGCCTTGGTATGGAGCGTCGGCGCTGTCGTTCCATTCACTGTCTCCCTGGGGAAGGCGGAGGTTCAGATCTACCCCGAGCATCCGACCGAGGGCGATTCGGTTGTGCTCGTCGTGTCGGGCACGTGGACCAACTCGTGCGTGCCCAAGCTCTCGGCAGTGCGGATGTCAGGGAAGCACATCATCGTCTCCATGGAGAGCTCGGCCACGGGCTGCACTGGACTACTGGCCCCGTGGAAGCTGCAAGCCACCGTGGAGGGCCTACCGCCCGGAACCTATGCCGTGACGGTCACTCACCGGATGGCTGGCCCTGGCTACGTTCTACCGGAGAAGACCATCGGCCAGGCGACGTTTCAGGTGCGGATGTCCGGCTGCGACTCCGGCGAGCCGCTCCCGGAGCCGTCCGTGACGGACCTTGCGGAGCTCGTGCGGGGCAACACAGAGTTCGCTCTCGCCCTGTATCAGGCGCTGCGGGGAGATGGGGGGACCGAGGGGGAGAACCTGTTCTTCTCGCCCTACAACATCTCGCTCTGCTTGGCGATGGCCTATGCCGGCGCGCGGGGGGAGACGGAGCGCCAGATGGCCGAGGCCCTGCGGTTCACCCTCCCCCAGGACCGGCTCCACCCGGCGTTCGCCCGGTTGAGCCTCGCGTTGGCAGGCCGGAGGGGGCTCGAGCTGAGCACTGCCAACTCCCTGTGGGGCCAGAGGGGATACCCGTTCCTCCCCTCGTTCCTCTGTCTCCTGGGGGAGGTGTACGGCGCCCCGCTCCGAGAGCTGGACTTCTGGGCCGATCCCGAGGCTGCGCGGCAGACGATCAACCGCTGGGTGGAGGAGGAGACGCGGGAGAGGATCCAGGACCTCATCCCTCCCGGTGGCATCAACCCTCTCACACGGCTCGTCCTCGTCAACGCCGTCTACTTCGAGGCGGCCTGGAAGTTCCCGTTTGACAAGGGGGCTACCCATGACGCTCCGTTCTACCTCCTGGACGGGCGGGAGATTCTTGTCCCGACGATGACGGAGGCGGCTGGGTTCGGCTATGCGGCAGGAGAGGGGTGGCAGGCGGTGGAACTGCCCTACGAAGGCGAGCAGGTCTCGATGGTGATCCTGCTTCCTGACCTCGGCCGGTTCGAGGAGTTCGAGCGCTCGCTCGACGCGCACCGGCTCGCCGAGATCGTCGGGCAGCTAGAAGCCACGCAGCTCTCCGTGTACCTCCGGCTGTCTCTGCCCAAGTTCACGTTCACCTCGCGGCTCGAGTTGGCACGGGTTCTTGCCGAGGAACTCGGGATGTGCGACGCCTTCTCAGCGCGCGCGGACTTCTCGGGGATGACCGGTCGGCCAGACCTGTTCATCGACAAGGTGTACCACCAGGCGTTCGTGGAGGTGGACGAGGCGGGGACCGAGGCCGCAGCTGCCACCGCGGGCGTCGTCATGCCGATGGGGCTGATGCCCGAGCCCCACGAGGTGAGGGTGAATCGGCCGTTCCTGTTCCTCATCCGCGACCGGGAGACGGGAACGGTCCTGTCCCTAGGGCGCGTTCTTGACCCAGCATCCTGAATGGCGATTACTTGACAGAGGAGGGATCCGATGGTGACGAAGGGATCTCAAGGATGCAAGCAGCTACAAGGGCAGGCGCCGGCCCGTTCGTACAGGGCAAGGGCGGCTTCTGCAATTCTGTTGTTGGTCGCTGCAGTCATCTTCGCGGCTTGGGGCGGAGCAGCAGGACCAGACGGTGCAGTGGAGATCGAGATCGTCCCGCCCCATCCCATCACGGAGGATTCGATCGCGCTTGTCCTATCGGGCACCTGGAAGGATTCGTGTGTCCCGCAAGCGCCGGAGGTGATGATCCTCGGCAGTCAGATCACGGTCACGACCTCGAACCCGGGCGGGATCTGCCTGACGGTTCTCACCCCGTGGCAGTTGACCGTGCCCATCGGGACCCTCTCGTTCCCCGGCTGGTACTCGGTGGTCGTGGTCCACAACGGGCAACCGATCGGTGGGATCGAGTTCGAGGTCCGCACCGGGAAGGACGGGTCCGCTCCGCCTGTCATGCTCGGCCCCGTCGTGGGCGTCACGGACGATGAAGGCCGGTTCACGGTGGCGCTGGTGACCCCGATGGCTGCGCAGTTCAGCGGGCGACTCTTCGATCTCGACGGGGAGCCGATCGCCCGCCAGTCGGTCGTGTTGTCCCCTAAGGATGCGCACGGGCGCCTCTCCGGCAGCGTGGACGGTATCGTCAGCATCGACGTGGCAGTCCCGGGCTACGTTCCCTCCGAGATCACCGAGTTCACCCACGTGACGTTCCTGTTCGTGACGATGGTCAGCGTGGGGGATGTGTGCCTGTGTCGAGCCCCGGATCGGGAGGAAAGCGGGGCACTGTGGCGGGTCATCACCTGGGACGACTTCGAGGGGACCCCACCCGAAGGAGCGGACAAGGAGCCGGAGGCGGCGCGGATCGCGATCTTCCTCAAGCACGCCCCCAAGAGGGTCCAGGTTTGGCTTGACAAGGCGGCGCGCAAATGGAAGGCGAAGTACACGAAGATCGAGGTCACGAACTTCATGGACAAGTCCCAGTCGTGGGTCCTCCCCGGCCACAAGACGGCCGCACTCCTCAACCACGAGCAGAAGCACTTCGACCTGAACGAGGTCTACCGCCAACTGCTCCAGGAGGCGTTGGAGAAGCTGGAGGGCGAGGGGGACACGCAGAGGGACGCTCTCAAAGACCTGAACAAGAAGGTCGCGGAGACGACCGCCAAGTTTGAAGCCGAGGCGAAGAAGCAGCAAGAGAGATACGACAAGGAGACCGACCATGGTCGGAATGCGGAGAAGCAGGCGGAGTGGGACAAGCGGATCGCCGGGTGGCTCGCTGACCCGAGCACTTCCCCTCAGCCGTAGATCGAGAGAGGAGGGATTGCCTGCGGACAGTCTGTGGTGAGAAGGTCCAGGAGCTCTCTGGCTCCAGCTTCGACGGGGGGGGCGAACCCCTCGCCGAGGGAGCGGTCGGCGGGCTGGATCCCGACGAGGATGATTCCGCCCACCCGGTCGCGCACCGTGGAGAGGAGGAACGGGAGAGGAAGGGCGTGCGTTGAGCCGAGCATCCGCTCTGACTGATCAAGGGGCAGGCAACGCACGCTCCCCGGGGGGAGGCTCATCTCGGCGGCGTCCACGACCACAAGGAGATCGGGGGCAAGTCGGCGCACGGTTCCCAACGCGTTCTCCACGCTCTGGCCTGCGGCGATGACTTCCCAACCCGTTCCCCTCATCTTCTCGGCAACCCACAACCCGACCCCGTCGTCGCGGCGGAGGGGGTTCCCGATCCCCAGGATCGCACGCCGCATCGCTGGCACGTGCATGTTCAGCGTACCTCGAGTCCACCGCAGAGACGCTTGTTTGCCGACAGGCAGGCCAGTTTGCCCTGCCTGCACGGGCAGGCGCGAGGCAGGCGGAGTTCGCAGAGGTAACCGAGTCCGCATCCCTGTCCCTCCCTCTCCCCCGGGCGGGAGAAGGTCGGGGTGAGGGAAGGGATCGTAGCGTCGGGGTTCATCCCGTGACTTCGGTTAGGCAGTTTGACGGTTACAGGTTCGGGACGAGCCCAATCCGGTTCGTCGCAGACACGCTGAGACGCTACAGAACCTCGGGAACTTGGATTCAATTCCAGAACTGGTTTCTCTGCGTCCTTTGTGTGCTCGGCGGTAGACACGTACGGTGGCACGAGCTAGGCCGGGTTCTCCCGGAGGAAGGTTCGGAACGGGTGCGAGAGGGCCCGAACCTCGTCGCGCTTGAGGATCACGATCCGCCGACCAGGGAGGGCAACCATTCCTCGATCCTTGAATTCTGACAGGACACGGATCGCCGTCTCGGTGGACACGCCCGCCATCTCGGCGAGCTCGCCGCGCGGGAGTTCAACCCCGATGTCCCACCCGGCGTTCGTCTCTTCCCCGAACGCCTGGGCCAGCTCGACGAGGGACCGAGCAACGCGCTCTCGCGCCGATCGCGAAGTGATCTCGATCAGCCGGTCGCCGAACACCTTGCTCTCCCGGGACATCTTCTCCAGGAGGCGCAACGCCACGCTGGGGTGGCGGCGCAAGAACTGGAGAAACGACTCGCGAGGGATGAACATAAGCAGCGATGGTTCAAGGGTTTTCGCATAGCACGTGTAGGTTTCCCGGTCGAACATCGTCTTTTCGCCAAGGATCTCCCCGGGCCCAAGGAGCTTCAGGATCTGGGAGTGCCCTGCTCGGGTGCGCTTGGCGAGTTTGACCTTCCCTCGACACAGGATGTACAGGCCGAACGCGGGCACACCCTCGTGAAATACGGTCTCCCCTTGTCCGAGCGCCATCGGCCGCATGAGGGAGATGAACTCCTCACGGGCCGCCTCAGTCAGATCGGCAAACACGCCGGAGCATGCCTGCCGACACAACTCAGCGGTTCTCGGAGAGGCGACCTTGACCCCCGCCATCGCCCCCACTTGTACCTCGCTCGTCGCTCGGCGTCCAGTCTGCTCTGCGTCTCTACTCGCCGGATTCCTCGGTGGGCGTGTCGTGAGGCGATTGTCCCCAAGCGTCCGGGCGGCGGGAAACGAGCCCCCCTGACAGGATGAGACTCAACGCCTCTTCGGCAGTCAGGTCAACAGGGGATACCTTGGTCCGGGGCACGAACAGGACCCACACCGAGAGCGGGTTGGGCGCGGTGGGAATGTACACGGAAACCGTGTCTGGCGAGAGCCGCTCGCTGAACTTCGCCACGTCCTCGTTGGTCAGAATGCCCAGAACGTGAGAACCGGGGTAGGGAAACTCCACGAGCACCATCCGCCGGCCTTTGGCAAATGTGGGCTCGCGGTGGAGGAAGACGTGGGCGAGCTGGCGCGCTCCCCAATAGAGGTTGCGTACGCCGGGGATTGCCCGCACCACCCACTCCACCCCCCGTAGAAGCCCCCGTCCCACCCAGTGACGGGCGATCGTTCCCACCAAGAACACGATGAGCAGGGTGATGGCAACCTCGGTTCCTGGGATGTAGCGCCCGATGAGCCGCGTCATCAGGGTGGCGAACGCGGTGTGCGGGCCGAGAAGGGAGTACGCGAGCCTGTACAGGAGCCACAGCAGATACAGGGTTAGCCCGAGGGGCAAAAGGGCAAGGAGCCCCGACAGGAAGGTCCTCTGCGCCCACCGGAAGAGCCGTCGCATCGGCCCACTTGTACGTCAAAACCAGGGCGTACGCAAAACGAGTTCTTCCCGGCCCGGGATCCGCCAAAGCAGCTGCCCATTCCAGGTGGGATCTATCGGACTGGGAACGAAGTTGGGGCTCGGGTATCATCGCGCGGGTCGAGTCCGACCCGACGAAGGAGGCACATCACAGTGACGAAGAAAGCGGCGATGGATGGAGTGCAGTGGGTCGTTCCCGATCCCAACAAACCGAGCTGGTACTGGCCCAGCGAGACTCTGAAGCAACACGCCTGGGTATCGGATCCGAAGATCTACGAGCAGGCAGCGGCTGATCCCCTTGCGTTCTGGGCGAGGATGGCCGAGGAGCTAACGTGGTCCCAGAAGTGGACCAAGGTCTACGAGGACGAGCCCTACGCCTATCGGTGGTTCGTGGGCGGGAAGCTCAACCTCTCTCAGAACTCCCTCGACCGCCACGTGGAGGCGGGCAAGGGCGACAAGACGGCCCTCATCTGGGAGCCGGAGCCGGTGGACGAGCCCAACCGGACCTTCACCTACAAGGAACTGCTCGCCGAGGTGTCGCGGTTCGCCAATGCGCTCAAGGCACTGGGGATCAAGAAGGGCGACCGCGTGGGGATTTATCTTCCGATGATCCCGGAGGCCGTGATCGCGATGCAGGCCGTGGTGCGGATCGGCGCGGTGCATACCGTGGTGTTCTCCGCGTTCTCGCCCGAGGCGCTGCGCGATCGGCTCGTGGATTGCGGGGCGAAGGCACTCATCACCGCCGACGGGTACTACCGGCGGGGAAAGCAGATCCCGCTCAAGGGACAGGCGGACCAGGCGCTCGCCGGGACCTCGGTGGAGAAGACTGTCGTTGTCCGGAGGATGGGGAACGAGATCCCGATGCAGAAGGGACGCGACGTGTGGTACCACGACGCTGTGAAAGGCCAGTCGACAAGCTGTCCCCCCGAGCCGATGGACGCCGAGGACCTGTCGTTCATCCTCTACACGTCGGGCACGACAGGAAAGCCGAAGGGCGTAATGCACACCACCGGCGGGTACGCGGTCCAGGTGTACGCGACGTGCAAGTGGGACTTCAACCTCCACGAGGACGACATCCACTTCTGCACCGCCGACGTGGGGTGGATCACCGGGCACTCCTACATCAACTACGGTCCACTCATGAACGGGGTGGCCACCGTCGTCTACGAGGGAACGCCCGATGCCCCGGACCACGGCCGGATGTGGCAGATCACCGCCAAGCACAAGGTGACGGTGTACTACACCGCGCCGACCGCGATCCGGATGCACGTCAAGTGGGGCGAGGAGTGGCCGGCGAAGCACGACATGTCCTCCCTACGCATCCTGGGCACAGTCGGTGAGCCGATCAACGAAGAGGCGTGGAACTGGTACTTCGAGCACATCGGCGGCAAGCGATGCCCGATTATTGACACGTGGTGGCAGACCGAGACCGGCGCGACCTGCGTCCAGGCGATGCCGGGGATCGGGCCGTTCATCCCTACCGTGGCCGGCCGGGCGTTCCCCGGGATCCGCACGAAGATCGTGGACGCGAGCGGCGTTCCCGTGAAGACGGGCGATGGCGGGTACCTCATCATGGAGCCCCCGTTCCCCCCGGCGCTCTTGCGCGGCCTGTACGGGGACGTGGAGAAGTTCCGGGCCACGTACTTCGGTGACCTGGGCCCCAAGCTCTACTTCACCAAAGACGGGGCGCGGATGGACGACATCGGGAACACTCGCATTACGGGCCGCGTGGACGACGTGATGAACGTCGCCGGCCACCGTCTGGCCACGGCCGAGGTCGAGGACGCGCTAGCCCAGCACCCGCTCGTGACCGAGGTCGCGGTGGTGTCCAAGCCCGATGACCTCAAGGGCGAGGTTCCCGTGGCGTTCGTCCTCCTCAAGAAGGGCGTCCAGCCGTCGGAGGAGCTGAAGAAGGACCTCGTGAAGACGGTGGACCAGCACATCGGTCCCACGGCGCGACCGGCGGCGATCCACTTCACGGAGGACGTGCCCAAGACGCGGTCGGGGAAGATCATGCGGCGGATCCTGAAGGCCCTGGTGCGGAACGAGCCCGTCGGCGACCTGACCACCCTTCGCAACCCGGAGAGCGTCGCCGACCTCCAGAAGGTCGTGGGTTACAAGGGCTCAGGTTGAGCCTAGCCAGTGCATAAGCAGAACCGAGGGGCGGGCTCCGATCCGCCCCTCTAGGTTTGTCGAGGAGGAACGGCTTATGGCAGAGATGAGGGTGTTGGGGTTGCCGGCGGAGAAGGGCCGGTGGGGGTTCGTGGTCCTAGGGTTCCTGATCAACCTGTGCATGGGTGCGGTGTACGCGTTCAGTGTATTTCGAACGCCACTTGAGGGGCTGTGGGCGATCGGGGCGACCCAAAGCGGACTTCCGTACATGGTGTTCCTCGGGATGTTCGGCCTGGGGATGGCCCTTGCCGGCGGGATCGTTGACCGCTGGGGCCCACGGCGAACCGGGGTGCTCGGCGGGTTCCTGGTCGGTGCGGGCTGGCTGCTTGCCGGTCTTTCCACCAACGTTGGGGTTCTCACCCTTCTCTACGGGATCATCGGCGGGGCTGGGGTAGGCATTCTCTATGGATGCCCGATTGCGGTGTCCACACGGTGGTTTCCTGACCGAAGAGGACTTGCGGTCGGCCTCACCGTGACGGGGTTTGGTCTGTCGACCCTGGTCATGGCACCGGTCATGCGCCAGCTCATCAAGACCGCGGGCGTTCTCTCCACGTTCTCGATCCTGGGAGGGGCGTTCCTCGTTCTCCTCGTCGTCCTCTCCCTTCCGCTGCGGTATCCGCCTCAGGGCTGGAGTCCTGCAGGGTGGACCCCACCCGCGTCCAAGGGCCGCGGGAGGGGCGACGTCGATCGAAAGGGGATGGTACGCGATGCGCGGTTCTACATCCTATGGGCCGTGTATGCGTTCGGGTGTCTCGCCGGGCTGATGGCGATCGGGATCACCCAGCCCGTGGGAGAGCAGGTGGCAGGCTTGTCCCCGGATCTCATTGCGGGGATCGCGATGCCCTTGTTCGCCCTGTTCAATGCTGCAGGCAGGCCCCTGTTCGGGGTCCTCACCGATCGCTTGAGCCCGCGTCGGGCGGCCCTGCTGTCGTTCGTCCTCATCCTCGCGGCGGCAGCCGCCTTCTGGTTGTGGGGACAGAACAGTGGTCCACTGTTCTTCATTGTGTTCGCGCTGCTGTGGCTCAACCTCGGCGCATGGCTCGCCATCGCTCCCACTGCCACCGCTTCGCTCTTCGGCACCGTTCACTACGGGAAGAATTACGGACTCGTGTTCACGGCGTATGGAACAGGGGCGATCCTGGGGATGATCCTGTCAGGGCTCTTGCGCGACGCGACCGGAACCTACCTGTCGGTGTTCCCGCCTGTGATGGGTCTTGCAGGGGCGGGACTCCTTCTCACGTGGTTCGGGCTTCGCCCCGCGGGGCGCACGAAGGGCTAGTGGTGGGGCGGATCCTCTCCGGGGAAGCGATCGCGGCCGAGATTCGGGCCGAGCTTCAGGCACGGGTCGCGGGGCTGGCCGGGAGAGGGATTGTCCCCGGCCTGGCCATCGTCCGCGTGGGGGACGACCCCGCATCGGCCTCGTACGTCCGCCAGAAGGAGAAGGCGACCCACGGACTGGGCTTCCTCTCTGAGACGGTGGTTCTCCCCGCGCGGACGACGGAGGACGAGCTCGTGGGCTTGATCGCTTCGCTGAATGGGGAGCCCCGGTTCCACGGGATCCTCGTTCAACTCCCTCTTCCACCTCGTCTATCCGCGGAGCGCGCGTGCGGGGCGGTGAGCCCGGCGAAGGACGTGGACTGCCTCCATCCCGAGAACATGGGCCGGCTCGTCCGCGGTGACCCGTACCTCCTTCCGTGCACGCCCCACGCGGTTCAACAGATCCTCCTCCGCAGCGGGTACCCTCCTGCGGGGAAACACGTGGTGATCGTGGGGCGCAGTCCCCTCGTCGGACGGCCGCTGTCGATCCTTCTCTCCCAGAAGGGGGCCGGCGGGGATGCCACGGTGACCCTGTGCCATTCAGCCACGCCCGACCTAGGGGCGTTCACCCGTCAGGCGGACATCCTCGTCGTGGCGGTGGGGCGGCCGCGGACGGTGACGGCGGACGTGGTCCGTGAAGGCACAGTGGTCATCGACGTGGGGGTGAACCGGGTGGACGCCCCCTCCCACCCCAAAGGTTACCGGCTGGTGGGCGACACCGACTTCGAGTCGCTCCGCGCGAAGGCCGCGGCCATCACCCCGGTCCCCGGTGGGGTCGGGCCGATGACGGTGACCATGCTCTTGGTCAACACTGTGGCGGCTTGTGAGGCGCAGACTCAGGACGCGAGGTGAGCGACGATGGCCTATGACCCGACGAAACGAGCAGACTGGGAGATCGCAGCCGAGGCGGAGAAGGGGATGCCGTCCCCTTCCGAGTGGCAGAAGAGGCTGGGCCTCAAGACGGACGAGGTCCTCCCCTACGGTCGGATCGCCAAGCTCGACACCCGCCGGATTCTCGACCGGCTGAGCGACGCGCCCACCGGCAGATACATCGAGATCACCGCCATCACCCCCACCCCGCTTGGGGAAGGCAAGACCACCACCACCCTCGGCTTGATCGGGGGCCTCTCCCGCCGCGGGATGCGGGCGGGCGGGGCGATCCGCCAGCCGTCGGGCGGTCCCTCGATGAACATCAAGGGCACGGCTGCCGGCGGTGGGAACGCCCTCCTCATCCCGATGACCGAGTTCACGATGGGCCTAACGGGAGACATCGACGCGGTCACGAACGCCCACAACCTGGCCTTGGTCGCCCTCACCGCGCGCCTCCACCACGAAGCGAATTACGCGGACGAAGCCCTCGCCAAGCGGGGACTGCGGCGTCTGGACATCGACCCTCGTCGGGTGGAGATGAGGTGGGCGATGGACTTCTGCGCCCAGGCCCTCCGCCAGGTCGTGATCGGCCTCGGAGGGAAGGGGAACGGTCTCCCGATGGAATCGGGGTTCCAGATCTCGGTGTCCTCAGAGCTGATGGCGATCCTCTCCATCGCGCGCGACCTGCGGGACCTTCGGGCGCGGATCGGGGAGATCACAGTGGCCTACGACAGACGAGGGAACCCGATCACCTGCGACGACCTCGAGGTGGGGGGGGCGATGGCAGCGTGGATGCGGAACGCCCTCCACCCGACCCTGTGCTCCACCATCGAGTACCAGCCGGTCCTCGTCCATGCCGGTCCGTTTGCGAACATCGCCGTCGGTCAGTCCTCGATCCTCGCCGACCGACTGGGGTTGAAGCTGTGGAACTACCACGTCACGGAGAGCGGGTTCGGGGCCGACATCGGGTTCGAGAAGTTCTGGAATGTGAAGTGCCGCCTGAGTGGCCTCACCCCCCACGTGTCCGTGGTTACGGCCACGATCCGCGCTCTGAAAATGCACGGCGGCGGATCGCGCGTCGTGCCGGGAAGGTCCCTCCCTAAGGAGTACAAGGAGGAGAACCTCAAGCTCCTCGAGCGGGGCATCGCAAACCTCCTCCACCACATTGCGATCGTGCGGAAGTCGGGGGTGAAGCCAGTGGTGTGCATCAATCGATTCCAAACCGACACCGGGGCCGAGGTGAACCTCGTCCGGCGCCACGTGGAGCGGGCCGGCGCCCGCTGCGCGGTGGGCGAACACTGGCGCAAGGGAGGGGAGGGAGCCCTCGAACTGGCCGACGCCGTGATCGAGGCGTGCGCGGAGCGGTCGGAGTTCGACTTCCTGTACCCCCTGGAACTGCCGCTCCGGGAGCGGGTGGAGCGGATCGCCCGGGAGGTGTACGGGGCGGATGGGGTCGCGTGGAGCCCGGAGGCGGAGGAGAAGGTTCGCGCGTTCGAGTCCGATTCCCGATTCCGCGACTACGCGACGATGATGGTGAAGACCCATCTCTCGCTCTCCCACAATCCGGATTGGAAAGGGGTTCCCACGGGATGGACCTTGCCGATCCGGGACTTACTCCTCTTCTCCGGGGCGCGGTTCCTGTGCCCGGTGGCCGGCGCAATCACCCTCATGCCCGGCACGGCGTCCGACCCCGCGTTCCGCCGGGTGGACGTGGATCCCGAGACGGGCGAGGTCCGCGGCCTGTTCTAGGGGCCTGTGGGGGAGGATCGCGGGCCTCCGGCCGGACGGGGTACCAGGGCGATCGTAGCGTCGCAGCTTGCCTGCGACGGCCTTTCACGGAATCGAGGGACCGCTAACGGGCGAACTGTCCTTCCGACTTCGCCCCTACGGGGTTTCGCGGGTGCCCTGGAGGAGCTGGGCGAGGACCACCCCGTCCTTTGTGTGGTGTTCGATCGCGAACCCACGGTGCTGGAAGATCGCGATCATCCGTACGTTGTCCGGCGTGGTCTCCGCCTTCACCACCTGGACGCCCCAACTGCGGGCGATCTCCAGGCAGTAGTCGGTGAGCGTTCCCCCGAGCCCTTGGTTCTGCCACGGGTCGGCCACGAACACTGCGTACTCGGCGTTGGTGGGATCCGGGCCCACGACGAGCCGCCCCACCCCGGCGATCTTCTTCCGCCCCGCGTCCTCGACCTCGGCCACGATCGCCATCTCCCGGTCGTAGTCGATGAAACAGAACGGGATTGCCATTTGGTGGGTGGACTGCTTGAACAGGTACCGGAACCGGAACCGGATGGACTCCCGCGACGAAACGGCGAGCATCTCGTGCCACATCGGTTCGTCCTCAGGACGGATCGGCCGCAAGAGCACCTTCGTCCCGTTGCGAAAGGTGACCGAGCGGGAATAGCCTTCGGGGTAGGGGCGGATCGCGAGGTGGGCGTAGGGCCGCGGCGGGTTCTTCAGGGCCTCCTGGTCCACGACGATGCGTGCGTCCACGGCTACCACCTCGTCCGGCGAGGCCACGAGGGGGTTGATGTCGAGTTCCTTGATCTCCGGGTAGTCGGCGATGAGGTACGAGACGCGCATGATCGTCTCCACGAGGAGGTCGAGGTCTGCGCCGGGCTTTCCGCGGTACCCCTCGATGAGGGGCCAGCTCTGGAGCGACTCCAGCCGGCGTCGGGCGAGGCGTTCGTTCAACGGCGGGAGTGCCAAAGCGGTGTCCTTGTACACCTCGGCAGCGATGCCTCCCATTCCCACCATGAGCACGGATCCGAACGTGGGGTCCTTCTTCGCCCCCACGAGAAGCTCGAACCCTCTCGATGTGTCGATCATCCGCTGCACGGTGATCCCCTCGATCCGCGCCTCTGGTCGGCGTTGGCGCACCGTGTCCATCATCCGCGCGAACGCCGCCCGGACCTCGTCGTCGCTGTGGAGTCCGAGAGCCACCCCTCCGACGTCAGTCTTGTGGGTGATGTCCGGGGACAGAATCTTCAGCACGACCGGGTATCCCGCCTTCTTCGCCGCGGCGACCGCCTCGTCAGCCGTACGCGCGGTCTGGGGCAGCACCACCGGGATCCCGTACGCAGCCAGGATCTCTTTCGAGTCCTGCTCGGAGAGGATCTCCGCCTTCTCGAGGAGCGGCCGGACCTGTTTGCGGACCGTCGCCTGGTCGAGGGAGAGGCGGACGGGCATCTCGCGCGGGGTTTCGTAGAGGAGCTCAAGGTTGCGGGCGTAGTCCACGAGGTGCATGAACGCCTCCACCGCCTGGTCGGGGGTGGCGTACGTGGGGACGCTGGCTCGGTTGAAGAGCTCGATCCCGTCGCGCATCAGCCGCCCACCCATCCACGCCGCGAGCACGGGCTTCGCGGATTTCGCCGCGATCGCGCTCACCTCGCGGGCGGTGGTGGTGGGGTCCGTCACGGACTGAGGGGCGAGAACGGCGATCACCGCGTCCACCTCCGGATCCGCCAACAGGGTTTCCAGCGCCGTCGCGTACCGCTCGGGCGGGGCGTCCCCTAGCACGTCCACCGGGTTCCCGTGGGACCAGAACTTGGGCAGGATCTCGTTCAGCTTGGCCATCGTTTCCGGGGAGAGCTGAGCGAGGGTCCCCCGGCGGGCGATGAGGGCGTCGGTGGCCATCACGCCCGGTCCGCCGGCGTTGGTGAGGATCGCCAACCGCGACCCGCGTGGAGGTCGGATCTTCGCCAGCAGCTCAGCGGAGTCGAATAGGTCGCCGATCTCGTACACGCGGACCATCCCCGCCCGCCGGAACGCAGCGTCGTACACCGAATCCTCCCCGGCCATCGCCCCGGTGTGAGAGCTGGCGGCTTTCGCCGACTCGGCGAACCGGCCCGCTTTGTAGACGAGGATCGGCTTCGAGCGCGCGAACGCCCGCGAGGCGGACATGAACTTGCGCGCCTCGCTCACGGACTCGATGTAGAGGAGGATCGACCGCGTCTTCTCATCCTCCCCGAAATAGTCGATGAGGTCGCCGAAGTCCACGTCGAGCATGTTCCCCACCGACACGAAGTACGAGAACCCGATCCCCTCGTCTACGGCCCAGTCGAGGATCGAAGTGCAGAGAGCGCCTGATTGAGAGATGAACGCCACGTTCCCATCCGGAGGGTGACCGGCGGCGAAGGTCGCGTTCATCCCGATCCTGGGGACGATGATCCCCAGGCAGTTCGGTCCGATGATCCTCATCCCGTCGAACTCTGCGGCTGCAGCCTTCACCTCGGCCTCGAGGGCCTTCCCATCGGAGCCGATCTCGCGGAACCCAGCGGAGAGGATGACCAACCCGCGGATCCCCGCTTTACCGCACTGCCGGACCAGCCCGGGAACGGTCGAGCCCGGGGTGCAGATCACGGCGAGATCTGGGATCCGGGGGAGGGATGAAATGTCTGGATAGCTCTGGATGCCCTGAACCGACTCCCGCTTCGGGTTCACGGGGTAGACGACTCCGGTGAACCCGGCGTTGATCATGTTGCGCAGAACGCTGAACCCCACCGTGCCCGGGTTGCTGCTCGCTCCGATGACGGCCACCCGGTGGGGGTTGAAGATCTTGTCGAGATTGCGAATGCTCACTGGCGTTACCTCCGGCGTGATTATAGGATGGGGTTCGACGCACAGCCATGAACGGTGGAGAGCGGCTGAAGAGGGAAGCAGCGGAGAAGGCGGTGGAGTTCGTCCAGTCGGGGATGGTCCTCGGCCTCGGCCACGGCACCACCGTGCACCACGCTCTTCTCAAGCTGGCCGAGCAACTTCGGTCCGGCGAGCTGGAGTCCATCAAGGGAGTCCCCTGTTCCCGGGAGGTCGAGAGGGAGGCGCGGAGCCTCGGGATCCCTCTCACCACGTTGGAGGATCACCCCGCGCTCGACCTCACCATCGACGGGGCGGACGAGGTGGATCCCGCGCTGAACCTGATCAAGGGTGGCGGAGGAGCCCTGCTGCGGGAGAAGATCGTCGCCCAGGCGAGCCGGCGCGAGGTGATCGTGGTGGACGAGGGCAAGCTCTCCCCCTCTCTCGGGACGCGGTGGCCGGTCCCGGTGGAGGTCCTCCCGTTCGGGTGGAAAACCCACGTGCGGTTCCTGGAAGGGCTCGGCGCGGAAGTCGTGTTGCGTCGGGGCTCGGGTGGAGAGCCGTTCCAGACCGACCAAGGGAATCTCGTCCTCGACTGCCGGTTCGGCCCGATCCGTGCCCCCTACGCCCTTGCCCGCGGGCTTGACGAGCGTGCGGGGATCGTCGCCCACGGCCTGTTCCTCGGCCTGGCCACCGACCTGGTCGTGGCCGGGCCGACCGGAGTCCGCCACCTCCAGAGCCGCGCGAGATCGTGATCCGTAGTCCGTAATCCGTTATGGCCCTCCAACTGCCGTCGGAAACAACCCCCGACGTCGGAAAGGCCGTCGGGCATGAAGCCCGACGCTACAAGCGATGGGGTTGTGTGGCGTCGGCCGCCGTGTCCGACGGCTTTTCCGAGGATTGCGCGGCGCGGCAACTCGTCAGCGACAGCCTCTCGTGCCGACGAACCCGTTCACCGCGAAGGACAAGGGGTACGAAGGGATCTGGATCTTCCGAACCCCACTCTTGTGCGCCTTCGCGCCCTTGGTGACCTTTGTGGTAGGTCCTAGGTCTGAACCAGCGCGCCGACAGCCGCCCAACCGTTCAACTGCTGTTCTCAGCGTGCTCTGCGCCCTTCGCGGCTGAACTGTCGGGCTGCGTCGGAGAACGCCGGTCGCCAAGCCGCGTGTAGGTCCTCCTGCTTTCGGCTACCCTTCGGCCGTGGACCGAATCCTGTCTCGTGTGGACACCGCCGCGGCCGAGTTCCGGCAGCTCGAAGAAGAGCTCTCCCGACCGGGGATCGCCTCTCGTCCCGACTTCGTCGACCTGTCACGCCGCTACGCCCGTCTGCGCGAGCTTGTGGCCAAGGGAGAGGAACTGAAGAGGCTCCGGGCGGCGATCGCCGAGGAAGAGGAGCTCCTTCGCGAGGAGGCCGACGCTGAACTCCGCGAGGCCTTGCGGGCAGAAATCGAGCGTGACCAGGCAAGGGCCGAAACCTTGTCCCATGAGCTCCTGCGCATGCTCCTCCCGGAGAACCCGGCGGACCGCAAGAACGCGATCGTGGAAATCCGCGCGGGCGCCGGGGGAGAAGAAGCGGCTTTGTTCGCTTCCGAGCTGCTCCGGATGTACAGCCGGTACGCGGAACGAAAAGGGTACGGTGTTCGGGTGATGGACACCCATCCCACGGCGCTGGGGGGGATGAAGCAGGTCGTGTTCGCCCTCGAGGGGGAGGGTGCCTACGGGCGGCTGCGTTACGAGTCCGGTGTGCATCGGGTTCAGCGGGTCCCGGAGACCGAAGCGAGTGGACGCGTCCACACTTCGACCGCCACCGTGGTTGTCCTGCCGGAAGCGGAGGACGTTGAGGTCGAGATCCGACCCGACGATTTGAGGATCGACACGTTCCGCGCCAGCGGCCCTGGCGGTCAACACATGCAGAAGAACGAAAGCGCTGTTCGGATCACCCACATCCCGACCGGGATCGTCGTGGGCTCTCAGGAGGAGCGCTCTCAGCACCGGAACCGCGAGCTCGCCTTGCGTGTGCTCCGTGCCCGGCTGTGGGAGATCGAGGCTCGAGAGAAGGAGAACGAGCTTCGCGATGCCCGCCGAAAGCAGATTGGGACTGGCGATCGCTCCGAGAAGATCCGTACCTACAACTTTCCCCAGACGCGGGTCACCGACCACCGCATCGGACTCACCCTACACTGCCTAGGTGCCGTGATGGACGGTGACCTCGATCAGCTCATCGACCCAGTCCTCACTGCCGAGGTGGCGGAGACCCTCGTCGACTAGCCGGCGATGTGGGGCTTCCCAGGCCCGCCCGACCAAACGGCCGTCGGGGATGAACCCCGACGCTGCGCAACCAGCGCCCGTTCCACGGAAGATCTCGTAGCGTCGCAGCTTGCCTGCTGCAGACAGGTCTGCGACGGCATTTCACGGAACAGCAGAACCGAGGAGCCGCCAGCCATCGAACCGCTTTTCTGGCCGTCGGGCATGAAGCCCGACGCTACGCAATCCGAGAGGCCGTCGGGGACAAGCCTCGACGCTACAACATCCTCGCCGATCCCCAGGAAGAGGCCGTGGCGGCGCAGTTCGTCGGCGACGGCCTTCTCAGCGGAACCGCTTCAAGGCCTCGCGGGCCTTACGCTCTTCCTCTTCCTGGACGATCTTCCGCCGTTTGTCCACCTTTGTCTGCCCCCGGGCAAGGGCCAGTTCCACCTTGGCGTAGCCGCGGTCGTTGAAGTAGAGAGACATCGGGACAAGGGTGTACCCGGCCCGGCCCACCTTGCCGATGAGCCGCGCGATCTCCCGCTTGTGAAAGAGGAGACGCCGCGGCCGCTCGGGGTCGTGTCCCCGTGCTCCGCTCGGGCCGTAAGGAGCGATGTGGACCCCCAGCAGCCACACCTCGCCGTCCTTCACCCGGGCGTAGGACTCATCGAGCGAAGCCCGGTGGAGGCGAAGGGACTTCACCTCCGAGCCGCGGAGAGAGATCCCCGCCT
This sequence comes from Thermotoga sp., assembly GCA_020724765.1. Taxonomy (GTDB): domain Bacteria; phylum Bipolaricaulota; class Bipolaricaulia; order Bipolaricaulales; family Bipolaricaulaceae; genus Bipolaricaulis. The sequence continues at coordinate 31,913 of DYGJ01000005.1, forward strand.
CATAGGTCTCCTCGACCGCGTAGTCGCGGCGAGCACGGCGGTTGCGGGCGACCAGTTCCCGGGGCATGCGTCTAGGCTACCGTGCCTGAGGGCGCCGTGCCACCGTCGGAGCCATCGGCAGGGAAGGCCCCTCTGCATTCCGTCTGAACGTAATGCGGACCATGGTCCGCCCTGTGGGGGCTTGCTATAATCTCTGCGATTCAAGAGAGAGGAGGAGGCCAGGAATGAGGGAAGCCGAGGTGAGAGCGTTACTTCTCGATCCAACGACGAAGACGCCGGTTCTGCTCCTCAAGGACCGCAATTCAACGAAAGCAATGCCTATTTGGATTGGCGAGCAGGAGGCGATGTCCATCGCGATCGAGCTTCAGGGGCACACGTTCCCCCGCCCGTTGTCCCACGACCTGATGCGGGAGCTTCTGAGCACGCTGGGGGGAAATCTGGAGCGGGCCGTGATCACATCCGTGAAGGAGAGCACCTACTACGCGAGCCTCGTGGTTCGGGATGCTGCAGGGGCGACCCGGGATATCGATGCCCGTCCCTCGGATGCGGTGGCGTTGGCCTTGCGCACCCAGGCACCGATCTACATTGAGGAAGCCGTGTTCGAGAAGTCGGCGATCGAGTCGCCGTTTGTCGAGGAAGAGCAGTTCGAGGAGTTCGTGGAAAAGGACCTCAAGTTCGGGGAGTTCAGGCGGCTCGTCTCTTCGGGCTAGGTTCAGTCGTTGGGCACAGGAGTTGGGGACAGCCAGCGTTCGGGCTGGCTGTTGATTCTCAGCACATCCCGCAGTTCCAGCCCTGTGTTCACGTGTAACTGACGGCCTTCTTCATCCTCGACCACGGCCTCGATCTCCACCGCGGGTGGGCCTTCCGGGTCCGTATAGAGGTTCACCTTCCACGGGATCTGGCTGATCGAATCCACCCAGAGAACCATCCGCGGGAACATCCCGGACAGGCCCTGGATGTCGAATGCGTCGACCGGAGTGGTGTCATCCGGCGAACTGGGGACGTAGCTGACGGTAATCTGACCCCCGCGAAGGGCGTCCCACAGTTGAGCGGGGGTAGGCAGCGGGAGAGAGGTCTCAAGATCTGCAGTGCGGATGCGGCTCTCAATCACGAGTTCCAGGCTCGGACGGTAGTGCACGAACAGCCATTCCTCCGACACAGGTCTCACTGTGAACACCTCGCCCGCCAGGCTGCTCGGTGAGCCGATCTCCACCCGAAGGGTGGCTGGAGAGAGGAACATGAATCGGGCCTGAATCTCTCCTTCAGCGCCCCGTAGGATGACCTTCCTAGCGTCGAGGTCGCGGATCCCGTTCCACGTGCTGATGGTCTGGAGGAGCCTTTGCACAGACCGGGCGGGGGAAAGGGGATCGAGCCACGACCAGACCACCGGGGCAAGGGCAAGCGCGCCGCCCAGGAGCAATACCGCTGCCACAACCCATACATTCACAGGGCAATCATACCTCCGCTTCCTTGTCGGTCCCGCACCGGGGACCTAGAATGGAGTCGGGTGATCGGGATGAAACTTCGTACAGTTCGCGATCTTGTTCCTCGTGGCCTGAAGATCCTCCTGCGGGTTGACCTCAACGTTCCCCTCTCCGCGGGGCGCGTTACTGACGACAACCGCATTCGATCCATCATCCCCACCGTGCAGTGGCTTGTCGAGCGCGAAGCCCGGGTCGCGGTCCTCTCCCACCTCGGCCGCCCCGATGGCGCGGTCCTGGACGCGCTGCGCATGGGACCTGTAGCGACCCGGTTGGCAGAACTCCTGGGGAAGGACGTTCCTGCTCTGATGGACTGTGTGGGCCCTGACGTCGCTCATGGAGTGGACGGTCTCGCTCCAGGAGGGGTCGTTGTGCTGGAGAACGTGCGGTTCTACGCCGAGGAGGAGCAGAACGAATCTGGCTTCGCGCGGAAGCTCTCTTCTCCGTTCGACGCGTTTGTGAACGACGCGTTCGCCACCGCCCACCGCGCCCACGCGTCCACGGTCGGGGTGACTCGGTTCCTCCCCTCATACGCGGGGCTGCTCATGGAGCGCGAGGTGGAGGTCCTGTCCGGGATCCGTGACAACCCGCGCCGCCCCTGCTACATCCTCGTGGGTGGGAAGAAGGCGAAGGACAAGCTGGGCGTGCTCACCGACCTCTTGCCCCGGGTGGACGGGTTCCTCGTGGGTGGAGGGGTGGCGTTCACGTTTCTCGCCGCACAGGGGCACAAGGTGGGTGCGTCGGTGGTAGACGCGAATCTCGTTGGTACCCTCCGCGATCTGCTGCGCAAGGCGAAGGAAGGGGGCCGAGAGATCCTTCTTCCCGAGGACGTCGTTGTGGCCCTCGAGCTCAAGGCGGGGGCGGAGACGAGGATCGTCCCCGCGGATGCGATCCCAGAGGGATGGATGGGCCTCGACATCGGGCCAGCCACGGTGAAGCGGTTCGCCGCGGTAGTGAAAGGCGCGGGGACGGTGGTGTGGGCGGGTCCGCTCGGCGCGTTCGAGCACCCGCCGTTTGGCGAGGGAACCGCCGCGGTTGCTCAGGCCCTCGTCTCTTCCACGGCGTTCACCGTGGTCGGGGGTGGCGAGACCGGCGAGGCTGTGGAAAAGCTGGGCTTTGCCAAGCGATTCGGGTACGTTTCAACCGGCGGCGGGGCGACCCTCGACTTCCTGCGCGGGAAGTCCATGCCGGCGTTGGAGGTCCTCCGGATCGGTTGACCTCACCCTCATGAGTGCAGCGCTGCGCCCCCTTCCTGGAAACCCTGGAGGCGCTATCGTAGCGTCAGGGTTCATCTCCTGACGTCTTTCGGGTCTCGTCGCACACAAGGTGCGACGCTACAGAACCGAGCTGTTGTAACAAACTATGAGGATGTCAAGGGTACGTAGGGCCGGTTATCCCTCCAGATGG
>DYGJ01000006.1:0-18222 GCA_020724765.1 Thermotoga sp.
CGCCTCCTGGACTACTATACAGCGGCTAGTGCGGTAAGTCAAGGGGATAAAGCCATTGCGGAAAAGGGTACATCAGGAAGCTGTTTGAGGCTATCCTGCAGAGACCGGTCAGAGTGGATCTGGTCCAGTCGGCGATACGTGGTGATCAGGTCTGCAAATTCGCAGTGCATCTGGGTGGAATATGCGAGTGAGGACTTTGGGCCCAAATACGCCAAGGGCTCGTGTCTACAGAGAGAAACTCACTCACAGCGACGAGGCAAGGTATGGGCAGACGCTATTCGGAGCCAGGGTCAGATGCTGTATTGCCTGTCGAGTCGCCTCCTCGGCGGGAGATCTGAACGGTTCGCCGTTTCGGTAACTGGTGTGGGAGAGAAGCGGGAGATTCCTCGCCGCGGCGAGGAATCTTACCTTGTCAGGTTTTCCCGTGTCCTTGGTTGGCGATAGATGGCATGGATGCTCATGAGCAAGAACATGCCGCGCGACGAACACCCCGATCCGGCCCCTCGCGCTGTTGCGCAAAGCACCCCGCGCTGCCTGGCTAGCAACCCGTGTGAACGGCCCACGGATCGCCCGGCCCCACAGATCTCGCATAGGGTCTGTAGCGTCGGGCTTCATGCCCGACGGCCGTTCGGGGTAGCGTAACGTCGGGGGTTATCCCCGACGGTCGGAAAGGCGATTCGACGGTTCCGTGAAAGGCCGTCGCACACGGGGTGCGACGCTACGGAACCCGATTTCGTCGGACACGGGGTGCGACGCTACGCTCCTTCGGTTGCAGAGGGAGCGGATCTTGCGTCTACGTACTCCGCCGTTGGCTCGGCACGGCTCGCGGCTGACGGATCACGGGAAGGAAGCGCGAGATAAGTTGGCCCCGATCGAAACAAAAGGATTATCGGTTATACTTCCAGCCCTGATAAGGCCACCCTGTGACGAAGGAGGGAAGTAGTGCAGTACGTTGTTTTCAGCGGGCTGTTCATCGTGTCGCACATCGTCGCCTACATGCTTGCCGGCGCTGTGACGCTGCAGCTCTTCTACAAGCCGCTTCACGGTGGCAAGGGGGCTCTCTACGGAGCGTTCTTGCGGGACACCGAGGACCCGGCGGAGAAGAGGCGTCTGGGGAAGGTCTTGATCCCCACACAGGTGGCGCGCGGTCTGTTGATGTCTGTGGTGCTCTATCCGGTGCTGGGGTTCATGGGAGGACTCTCCTTCGGGCTTCAGTTCGCGTTCCTCGGGGGGTTGATGTTCGTGTACACCGACCTCGCGTCGGCGGTGCCGTTCTCGAACACGCTCGAGGGCATCGTGTACATGAGGCCCCAGTTCATCGAGAAGGCATTTCTGAAGACCCAGGTGGAGAGCATCCTCTACAGCGTGATCATGGGACTGGCGGGGGCTCTGTTCCTGTTCTAGGACTGTGGTGCGCAGAGCGAGGTTTCAGTATCTGACGTGGCAGATAGGCAACAAGGAGGCGGTGTGACAACGCTGATCTTGGTTGTGATCGTGGCGCTGGGCATGGGTGTAGGGGGAACGGCGGAACAGGGGAGCTTCGGCCTTGGCGGGTTCATGCTGGGGTGGCTGACACTCGAGCTCGCCGAGACGAACGCGGTGCTCAGCTTGGCCGGTTACCCCACGCTTGGGGAGACGGTGCTCGTGCAGGGCGGAGGCGGCAGCGGCGGAGCGGCGGGTGGGATCTCGCTCGGCGGTCTGGGGATCTCGGGGTCCACGGATGCGATCCAGGGGGGGCGGTCGGTAGGACTCGAGGTGGGGTTCAGTGGGGTCACGGTCGATCTGGTAACCCGCCCCGCCCAGCGGCTGATGGTTGCGGCGGGACTCACGCTCGGAAAGGGGTCTGTCGCGCTTACGGCCCGAACTCGGTTTGCCGAGGACGTGGAAGACGCGCTCACTTCTCCGACCACGACCTACCTCAACGCGAGCTTCTTTGGGGCCATGGCCACGGTGCGTCTGAGGATCAACGTCGTGGGCGGGATCTGGCTGGAAGGCTGGGCTGGGTACATAGTGGGTTTCCCGGGTAGATGGCAGGACGAGGATCGGCCGCTGGCCGGGCCTGTGGTGCCGACGCAAGGGCCGGTGTTCGGTGTAGGGGTCTCGTTTGGGGGCTTCCCGTCGTCGCCGCCTGCCCCAGTGGTGGAGGAACAGCCGACGCCCGAGCGGGCGCATCCGGGACCCGAAGGGGAAGACACGGAGACCGAGCCCCAGCGGCCGGCGCCGGACCATGAGTGAGGAGAGTGTGCGGGTCAAGGATACCCCACTGAGGGTTCTCGAGGTCGATGGCATCGAGAAGCGGTTCGACGGCCTGGTGGCCGTGGATCATGTGTCGTTCGAGGCGAGCCGGGGGGAGATCCTCGGGCTGCTCGGTCCCAACGGCGCGGGGAAAACCACCGCGATCCGCATGATCCTGGGCATCATCCGCCCGGATCGGGGCACGGTGCGGTACAGCCTGAACGGGGGGTGGGGCACGCTCGACAAGCGGCAGGTGGGGTACCTCCCCGAGGAGCGGGGCCTGTACCCAGATGCCCGGGTGCTGGACCTCCTCGTGCACTTCGCGGGGCTGAAGGGCGTCCCCCCGCGCGAAGCCCGCGACCGGGCGCGGGCCGAGCTCGATGCGTTCGACCTCGGGGCATGGGCGAACCGGCGGGGGGAGCAGCTCTCCAAGGGGATGCAGCAGAAGGTCCAGTTCATCGCCGCCCTGCTTCACCGGCCGGCTCTGGTCGTGCTCGATGAGCCGTTCAGCGGGCTGGATCCTGTGAACCAGGAGGTGTTCCAGAGCATCATCCGCCGGTTGCGCGACGAGAACGTAGCCGTGCTGCTCTCAGCGCACCAGATGAACCTCGTCGAGGAGCTGTGCGATCGGATCTTCCTCATCCACAAGGGACAGCGGGTGCTGTACGGGACGCTCACCGAGATCCAGGAGAGCACGGGCGAGCACGTGGTGACCTTGCGCGTCTCCCGCGGGGCGACCGTCCCTGCCACTCTCGGGGGGCTTCTGGATGTGCGGCGGGAGGGATATCGCGTGTGGGGGCGCCTCCCCGCCGGGGTGGAGCCGGCAGCGTTTGTGAGGGGCCTGCCGGAGGGCCTCCCCGTGGACGAGTTCACGATCCGGCGGCCACCCTTGCACGACATCTTCGTCGCCGCCGTGCGAGGAGGTACGGATGCGCGGTAGCCTGCTCGTGGCGCAGTGGGAGTTCCGCAAGACGCTCCGCAACCGGGCCGTGCTCCTGAGCACGTTCCTGTTTCCCCTCATGCTGATCACGCTGTCTGTGGTCATGCCGGTTGTCGTGGAAAGCCTCTCTCGGCAAAGCACCGTGACCATCGGCGTGGTGGACGAGACGGGCGCGGTGTGGCCTGAGCTGGAGCAGCGGGTGGAAGATGCCCGGTTCACGCTGCAGCGCGTGGCTGACCCGGACGCCGCGGAGCGAGCCCTCGTGGCGAAGGAACTGGGGGGTGTCCTCCTCGTCTCCCAGGCGGGTCTCGCCCAAGGCGTTGTCCCCTACTGGGTGCGCGGTGTCACCGAGACGCCCCCGGCGGGGCTCGGCACCATCGTCAACGAGGCGATCCGCACGGTGCGGCTGCGCGAAGCCGGTCTGCCGGTCGAAGAGGTGATGCCGCTCGTCGCCGGTGTGTCGCTGATGGCGCAGCCCCGGGTTCAGGGCGAGCGCAGCGTGGCGGACTTCGCGGTTTCGTTCGGACTGGCGTTTCTCCTCGTCCTGGCGACCCTCATCACCGCGGGCGTGGTCATGAACTCGGTGATCGCGGAGAAGACCTCGCGCACGGTAGAGATCCTCCTCTCTTCGATCACACCGCGGGATCTTCTCATTGGGAAGGTCCTCGGTTACGGCGCGATCGGAATCCTTCAGGTGGCGGTGTGGGCCGCGGTGGCCCTGGTGGCGGCGAGTCGATTCCTGCCGGGGATCTGGACTGCCCTCTCTCCCCAGAGCGTCGTCATCGCGGTGGGGTACTTCGTGCTCGGGTACCTGTTCAGCGCCAGCATGTACGCCCTCCTCGGGGCGATGATGCGCGACCTGCAGTCGAGTTCGCAGTCGGTGAGCTGGGTCGCCATCATCCCCGCAGTGCCGCTGTTCGTGATCAGCTTCATCATCCAGTTCCCGGATGTTGGATGGGTGCGGGCGATGGGGTTCATTCCCCCGTTCACGGCGACGACGATGCTCTTCCGAACCGCCGTCACGAGCGTCCCCCTCTGGGAGATCCTGGCGACGATGGCGGTGCTGGCCCTGACGGACTACCTCCTCGTCCGCCTTGCGGCCAAGGTGTTCGAGGTGGGGATGCTCATGTACGGCAAGTCGGCCAGCCCGCGCGAGGTGTGGCGGTGGATCCGCAGGAACCCGAGCTCGGTGGGGTGAGAGGCGACCGATGCTGAAGTGGGCTCTGGTAGGCATGGCTGTTGCAGCGGGACTGGTCGTGGCCTACCTCGGCGTCGGTCCAGGACGCACGCCGCCGATCACCGACCCTCGGGGGAGACCCCTCCCGGAGAGCATCGCCGAGCTCCGGACGGTGGAGATCGGCGAGCTGGACCAGTGGATCCTGATCCGCGGCCAGGACAGGTCGAACCCGGTGCTGCTGTGGTTGCACGGTGGCCCGGGGGCGGCCCAGATCCCGATCCACCGCGCCTTCAACGGGGAGCTGGAGCGGGAGTTCGTCGTCGTCCACTGGGACCAGCGCGGGGCGGGCAAGTCCAACCACGTCGGCTTCCGCGAGGAGACGATGACCCTCGCGCGCTTCATCGCCGACGTCCACGAGCTCACCCAGTACCTCAAGGCGCGGTTCGGGCAGGAGAGGGTCTTCCTCCTCGGGCACTCGTGGGGGGCGCAGCTCGGGGTGTACGTTGTCCAGCGCTATCCCGAGGACTACCACGCTTTCGTCTCCGTGGCCCAGCCGGTCCACGCCCGCCGCGCGGAGGAGATCGCCTACGCCTGGCTTCGGGAGCAGGTCTCGGGCCGTGGGACGCGGACCCAGAAGGAGCGGTTCGCCGCCCTCGGGTCGCCCCCCTTCCTCGATCACGTCCGCTACGTGGCCTTCTCCCAGCTCCGCGAGGAGTTCGGTGGAGGGATGGACGTGGGCATGGCCCGCCTTGCCTGGATCGCGCTGGGCTCACCGGAGTACGCGATCGGGGACTACTCCCGGTGGCTCGGTGGCGCCAACCGCGGTAGCGGGCCGATGTGGGAGGAGACGAACGACTACGACCTGTTCCGCGAGGTGCCGGCGCTGGCCGTGCCGGTGTGGTTCATCGTTGGGAGCGATGACCAGAACACCCCTGCCGCGCTGGTTCAGGAATACTACGAGGTCCTGGAGGCGCTGCTGGGCAAGAGCCTTCTGATCATGGAAGGGACGGCGCACGCGCCGTTCATGGGGGACCCGGCGCGGTTCAACGCCCTGATCTTCCACGTCAAGGACGCGGCATTCCCCCATGTAGGTGTTCCTCGGACGGCCTCTGCTCATCGGTACGCCAGGTTTGTTGCCAATGATCAAGGACTCACACCGCATCGGGAGGAACCGAATGACAAGTGAACCACAGAGTCATCCCGCGACGATACGAGACGCGTTGCCGAATGAGGTCACCTTCGCAGCGAAGGTGACGGCCGAGGCGTTTCGCAGCGAGGCGTTCACGAACTGGTTGTTCGATCTCTCACGGGAGCCCGTTCGGGACCATCTGGCGCGCGAGTTCGCCCACGTCCTGGTACGCAAGTGGCAGGCCGGGAACTCGCTTCTCGTCGCGGTGGCTGGGGACGAGATCGTGGGCGCGGCGCTCGTCCACACCCCCGGTCGGCCGGTGCGCTCGCCGCGCTGGAAGCGAGCCCTGTCGGGACTCCCGCGCCTCGTGGGGCTCCTGTCACTGGGAAGGTGGATCCGGTGGCGCCGCGTCGTGTCTACGCTGAGGGCGATGCAGCCGCCGAAGGACTCGTCGAAGCCGCACGCCACGCTGGTCGGCCTCGCCGTGGCCCCCGCCCATCAGGGCAAGGGCATCGCACGCCTTCTCCTCGACTCCGTCCACGCGCGGGTCGAGGCCGAGGCGGGCCTGGAGGGCACGTACCTCTTCACCGGCGACGCCCGCAACCGGGACATCTACACGCGCTTCGGATACCGGTTGGTCCGGGAGGCACATGGTGGAGCAGGGTTCACGACCTACCACATGTTCCGCGCCCGCGAAAGGCGAGCAGGGTGAGGGCGAGTCGAGGCGAGGATCCTGGGGCCGCCGCCTGGCGAGGGTGGGGCGAGGGAGAGCCAAGATGGACGAGGAGGAGAGAGCGATGAAGCTGACGGTGTTCAACGGGAGCCCACGGGGACAGGCGAGCAACAGCCACCGAATCGTCGCGCCGTTGCTCGACGGGGCGCGGGCGGCGGGGGCCGAGGTCGAGGAGGTGTTCTTGATCGAACGCAACATCCAACACTGCCGGGGTTGCTTCAGCTGTTGGGGGGGTACCCCCGGGCGGTGCGTGCTGGACGACGACATGGCCGAACTCCTCGACCTGTATTTGGATTCTAGCTATGTGGGCCTGGCGTCGCCCGTGTACGGGATGTACGTGACCGGACTTCTCAAGAACTTCATGGATCGGCTGCTGCCCCTGGCGACGCCGCACATCCAACGGAGCGACGATGGGACGTTCTACCACGAGGGGCGGGTGAAGCGGTTTCCGCGGCAGATGTTCGTGTTCAACTCCGGGTTCCCCGGCGAGCACAACTTCCTGGTCCTACAGACGTTCGTCGAGGTGGCGAAGCGGATGAACCCCGGGAGCGTCGTCCTCGAGGTGTACCGCAACTGCGGCGAGGCGCTGCAGCTGGCCGACGGGGAGAACGAGGAGCTGACGGCGCGCATCGTGCGATTCGACGCGGCGCTGCGGGAGGCGGGTCGGGAACTCGTCGCGCACGGCGCGGTCCGACCGGAGACCGTAGAACAGATCCACCTGCCGCTGGCGACGGATGAGGAGTACATGGCGGCTGTCAACCGGTTCTGGGACGAGGAGATCGGCCAGAGAGGGGGCTGATCGTCCCATCCGGGCCGAGCGCACGGCGGCGTGAGGGCAGAGGAGCCCCGCGCCGGGTGGAACGTAGAACGGAGCGTTAACCTAGTCGCGCGCTCGCCCTGAGGATCCGGAACATGGCCCGGAGTGCGGCGCGGTGCCCGGGACCGGCGAGCTGGTTCGCGGTGCCGGTGAAGTAGAGGTCGCGCGGGGGGTTGTACCACGCGAACGCCGATGTCTGGCCCCAGTACCCGAGGATCTCGCCGGAGGGAAAGAAGGGCCCGAGAAGCCGGGGGATGAAGAGCTTCTCCAAGCCTAGGCCGTACAAGAAGGTTCCCGGACGAAGGATCAGGTTCCACCGCTTCAGGTTCTCGATCTCCTCTCTCGGGAAGAACCTCCCGGCGAAGAACGCCTTCAGGAACCGCATGCATTCCGCAGCGGTCGACACGATGCCACCCTCGGCGGTGACCGAGGCCAGATACCGAGGGAGATGTGCCGGTTGCGACTTGTAGAAGATCCGTGCCGGCGTGGCATCGCCCTCGTCCTGAAACGCGTACGTGTTCCGAAGGCCCAGTTCGTCGAAGATGAACTCGTTGAACACTTGAGCGATGGGTTTCCCCGTGACCCGCTCGATCACGGCGCCGAGGAGCTCGTAATTCGTGTCCGAGTAGAGGGCGCGGCCCTGTTGTCCAGGGCGAAAGCGTGGCCCGAGGGTGCGCGCGGCGGCCAGGATGCGGTCCAGCGGCCAGGGTTCGTCCTTGCCCGCCAGGAGTTCCTCCGCCGCCGATTTCCCCGAGGCGGTCTTCCCGAAGAAGTAGTCCTGTAGCCCCGAGGTGTTGGACATGAGGTGCGCGACGGTGATCTCGCCGGTGTAGTCGACCCCTCTCAGGACGTGCAGTCCGGCGAGCGTCCCTTCGAGGAAGAAGTCGATGATCCGGTCTTCGAGTCGGAGCTTGCCCTCGGCCACGAGCCGCATCACGGCCGCGGTGACGTACAGCTTGGTGACACTGGCGATGAAGTACCGGTCGTCGACGCGCATCTCGCCGGCTGCCGCGGCGTAGGCGAGCGAGCCGTCCCCGCTCTCGACCCGCAGCACGGCGCTGAACACGTTCTTGCCGTCGACCATACGGCGTACGGTGTCCTGAACGAGGATCTCACTGAGGCTTGCTCTCATTTTCCCCTCCTTCGACTGCTGCCGCCGACTTCATGGTGTCGCTCGGTCAAGTGGCAGATACTGCTGCAGTGCGCTGGCTGCCCGGTTGCCAAGACTCGGGTGCGGTCACGGCTCATTCTACGCTAGCGGACGATCCTGTCGTTCCAACCTCGCTCTGGGGGAGAACAACGCTGGAGCCCCGGTCTGGAGGCGTCCGTGGCAGGCGGAGAGGTGGGCTGCCGTGCACAATCCAGGCGACGGGGGACGGTGAATGGCAAGGCACGGCAGGTTAGAGAGAGCGATCGAGGAGCTGGAACGGGAGCGGCCCCGCCGGCTGCGGCGGGAAGGTATCCCAGGGGCCGCCATCGTCGTCGTCGATGCCGACCGCACGCTGTGGGAAGCTGGGTTCGGGGTTACCGACCGCGAACACAGGGCCCCGGTCACGCCAGACACTCTGTTCAGCCTCCAATCCTGCTCCAAGACGTTCACGGCCACGGCAGCCCTGTTGGGCGTGCAGGAGGGGCTGCTCGATCCGGATTGCCCGATCGCCTCGTACCTGCCGGGCTTTCGCCTGCAGAGCCGCTTTGAGACGGCCCCCGAGCGCAGCATCACCCTGCGCCATCTGCTGGCCCACAAGGCCGGCCTGACGCACGAGGCGCCGCTGGGCAGCAACTACACCACCGCGTCCGAGCGGGTCAGCTTCAAGGCGCACGTCGAGAGCATCCCCCAGACCTGGCTGCGCTACCCAGTGGGCCAGCGATACGCCTACTCCAACCTGGGGATCGACCTGGTCGGCTACATCCTGCAACAGGCCTCCGGGATGGCCTTCTCCGACTACGTCCGCCAGAAGCTGTTTGTCCCGCTCGGCATGGCACGCAGCACGTTCGATTTCCACACATTCCAGGCTATGCCCGATCGCGCTCGCGGGCACGATGCCTACGTGAGGGTAGCCGGCGTCCCGCTTCCGGAGCGCGTGCCGATGATCCCCTCGGGCGGCTTGTACGCCAGCGCCCGTGACGTTGCGCGCTTCATCCGGTTCCATCTCAACCGGGGACAGGTCGATGGCAGGCAGGTGCTGAACGAGCCGATCTTACGCGAGATGGTCACGGTCCCATTCGCCGGGGAAGGGCAGTTCGAGGGCTATGGCTTGGGCATTGCCATCCACCGCCTCCGCGGGACCGTGTTGCACCACCACAGCGGCGGGGGCTTCGGCTTCCTCTGCAGCATGCAGTGGTACCCCGAGCTGGGTCTGGGGATCGTCTTCGTGACGAACAGCAGCCACCACGCCTTGCAGTGGGATCTCCCGCATGGCGTCCTCGACAGTATCCTGGGACCGGCGCCCGAGCGCGAGGCGGCTGCGCTGCCGGAGCCGACCGAAGAGGGCGACGCGGCGGCGCGCGGGGCATTCGTTGGCCAGTACGTCGGCCGGCTGCCGGACGGCTGGACCATCAGCCGGGCCGGCGACGATCTCGTGATGCGCAGCTACGGGAGCAAAGACAGGCGCCTCCTGCGCTTCTACCGATTCGACCGGGCTTACACCCAGACCCCAGCGCGCACAAGCCACTGGCGGTTCGAGCTCGATGATCAGGGCCGCCCGGTCTGCCTGGAGCACCTGGACAGCGGGACCGCGTACGACTACAACGCCGGGCCCGCCGATCCGCCCGGCCCGGACAAGCCCGAGTGGCGCACCTACACCGGAACGTACCTGGCGCTCGCGCTGGGCGGTGTTCCCGACCTGATGCGCATCCGGCGCAAGAACGGCGCCCTCTACCTCGCACTGGCAAACCCGGTCCGACCGATCTCCCTGCGCCTAGAGGAACACCGTCCGGGCTTGTTCTTCACTTCTACAGGCGAGGCGGTCGATTTCACCGGCGAGCGCCCCCTGTTCGGTGGCGTGCCCGTCCAGCGCATCGGCCTGGGCGAGGAGGTCCGCCAGTGGCTCGTCTTGCTGCGTGGCCAGGTCCGCGCGTGGTGGGCAAGGAGGCGCGGCGGCTGATCGGCGGTCCTCGGATCTGTTCCCGGCATGCTGGGGCCGGACGTCTTTCTGGTGGCCAGCCTGTGTCGTTGGGGGCATCCTTCTGAACTGAAGCGTCGGGCTTCATGCCCGACGGAAGTCGGGGTTGCGTAGCGTCGGGGTTTATCCCCGACGCCGACGTCGGACGCAGGGTCCGACGCTACGCAGACCTCAGGTACCCGTAGCAGGCAAGCTGCGACGCTACGGAACCTGCGTTCTCCTCCAGCCTCTCCGGCGCGGGGTTTGTCCCCGACGGCTTGGTGTCGGACACGGGGTCCGACGCTACGGAACAAGCGACGCTACGCCCCTTCGAAGATTCAACCGCAGACGGATCCCCACGGGTCCCGCCTGTAGTCGCAGTGGGGGCCCAGGTGCCGACCAGGAGGCCAGCGGGTAGGCTTGGCCAGCAATGACAGATAGTGCGACGTTACAGCAAGTGATGGACAGGCTAGGCTCGGCGCAGCGCGTGCTGGTGATCGGACACGCCAGTCCGGACGGCGATGCCATCGGCTCCGTGGCAGGGTTGGTCTTGATCCTGCGGCGGCGTGGGAAGGCCGCGATGGGGTGCATCGCCGACGGGGTGCCGTGGTTCTACCGCCCCCTGCTCGAAAAGGATCTCATCCACACGCCGGAGAGCCTGGGAGAGTTCCGGTTCGACACGGTGGTCACGGTGGACAGCTCCGACCTCGCGCGGCTGGGCGATGCCCAGGTCCTCCTCTGCGGAGAGGCGCCCGACATCGTCCTCGACCACCACCAGACGAACCAGGGGTTCGGCCGGCTCAACTACTGCGATCCCCACTCTCCCGCCACCGCTCTCATCGTGTACGAGATCGCCAAGGCTCTCGTTGCGATAGACGAGGAACTCGCCCAGATCCTCCTCTTGGGAATCGCCACCGACACCGGGTTCTTCAAGTACGGCAACACGGACCATCGCGTGCTGGAAGTGGCTACAGAGCTGGTGAAGCGGGGCGCGAGCCTTCAGCGCATCGCCTCGGCCGTCTTGGAGAACAAGACGCCCAACGGGCTCAAGCTGCTGGCCCGGATGTTGGAGATTGTGACCCTGGCCGCGGACGGGAAAGTTGCCTACGGGTGGGTGAGCGCGGCGATGCTCGCCGAGACCGGCTGCACGGAGCAAGAGGCGGAGGGGTTCGTGGGAGAGGTGCGCGCCCTTCACGGGGTGGAGGTGGCGCTCCTGTTCGTGGAGTCGCCTCCGGGCGAGGTCCACGTGTCGCTGCGCTCGAAGTCGCACGTGGACGTGAGCGAGATCGCGCTGGCGCTGGGAGGAGGAGGCCACCCGCGCGCTGCGGGCTGCCTTCTGAAGGTCCCCGGCATCCACGACGCGATCGGCACGGTCGTCCCCCTCGCAATCCGCGCTGTTCGGTAGATGGTCTGTAGACGTCCGATGGTGTTGCAGTAGATTCTGCTCCGTGACGGCGGGCAGCTAGACGGATAAGCTGAAGCCCTTATGGAACCCCAGATTACGCTGCGGCCAGTGACGAGCGACAACCTGAGAGCGCTGATCCGTCTGAGCGAGACGCTCACGGAATCGCAGTCGCACTGCGTGGCCCCGAACGCGGTCTCCGTGGCCCAAGCACACGTTTCGCAGGCGGCGTGGATGCGAGCGATCTACCTTGGCGACGAGCCGATCGGGTTCGTGATGGTGGACCTCACGGAAGATGACCACGTCCCGCCATCCGATCGGCCCGCAGTCGGGCTGTGGCGGTTCATGATCGGCCGCCCGTGGCAGCGCAAGGGCTATGGGAAGCAAGTTCTCGACCAGCTTGTGGCCTACTTCGCCCACCGCGGAGTCCGCACGATGTACACGTCGGTCGTCCTCGAAGAGCCGGAAGGGCCGTACGGGTTCTACCTGAAGTACGGGTTCACCGATACCGGGGTGAAGGAAGAGGGCGAGGAGGTTCTGCGCCTGGCGTTGCCCGAGGGCACGACACGGGCGCCATGCCCCTTGCCGCTGGTGGCCCGCGTGGACCTCGTCACGGTGTGGGTGGATGCCATGGACCCTATGCGCAGCTTCTACCGCGACGTGCTCGGGTTCCTGGTGAAGGAGGATCACGGGCGGTATATGGAGTTCGAGAACAACGGGGTGCGGTTCGCGCTATGCGAGCGGAGCGTGATGCACGCGCACAGCCCTGCGTTCAAGGAGCCCGTCCGCGGGCAAAGGTTCGAACTCGCGTTCCGCTGCGATAGGCCCGCAGACGTGGATGAAGCCTATCGGATCTTGCTGGAGCACGGCGCGGCAGGGGTCGCGCCGCCGCAGGACATGCCGTGGAACCAGCGTACGGCCCTCTTCGCGGACCCCGAAGGGAACATCCACGAGGTGTTCGCCAACCTCCAGTCGTAGCGCGATCACGCTCAGGGGCTCGTGACGCCTGGCCGCGGCCTGCTCCTCTTCCTCAGCCCCCACCGCTCTCAGGGCGTGGTGGACCTGGCGAGTGGGAGCCATCGGGTGGTGGGGGTGTTGTCACCGGAAACAGCCGGCGACCCAACCCCCTGCACATGGTTACGGCCAGGATTACGCACCCCAGACCCCACAGGGCGGGGATGAACGGGTGCGGGCCACCGGCGGGAGGAACGGCCGGGGTGGGAACGGTTTCCGCCGCCCTCATGCCGACCACCGCGAGGAAGTTGAGAAACCCGTGGGCCACCATGGCCGGGTAGACGGAGCGCGAGGCGTGCCGCAGATAGCCGAACGCGAGGCCCATGATGAAGACCGCGGCCATCTGAACCGGTTCCAGGTGGACCAGAGCGAACAACACAGATGACAGGAGCACACCGACCAACGCTCCGTGCGCCCGGGTGAGCCCGGGTTGGATGACTCCGCGAAACGCGATCTCCTCGAACACGGCTGGCACGAACACCCACGCCACGAGCACAACCCAGAATGGGAGCTGCGCAAGCTGCTGGGGGTCGTGGGGATAGCGCTCCGGGCCGATGGGGAGGAGCTCGAGGATGAAGGCCTGCAATAGCGTGGCGCCGATGACGAGCACGACGGCGGGCGCCAGGAACAGCAGGCCAACCCGTACCGTGTGACGAAGTCTGCTGGGCGTCCAGGGAACGTGTTTTCGTCCCATCGCCCACACGGCCAGGGATGCAAGCACGATGCTCGCTGCCAGGAGCCAGGGCAGTATTGCGACCTCCTGGGCGGCGAGCGCTTCGGTGTCCTCAACCGTTGAGGATAGGGAGATAGCCAGCCCGCCAACGAGTCCCACCACGAGCGTCACGGCGATGAACAGTCCTGCAAGCAGCACCGCCTTCCACCACACGAGCATCCGGCCCCCCCTTCTGTTCCACGTTCGTCCTGCAGACGGTGTGCGCCAATGACGCACACGCGATGATAGCGAACCCGCGGCTGGTGGCTTGAGCACACCTGCTCTCGTGACCTGCTCATTCCCGTGCCCCGCGGGGCTCCGACGGATTGGCTGTGGCAGGCCGAGCCCCAGAGAGGGGGGCGCCGCTCGTCCGAGCTGGCGCTTTGACGCATACTCGAACGACATGAAAGAGAATCGCATCGGGACGTGGATTGCACTAGGGCTGGTCGTAGGAGGCGTTCTCCTCTTGCTCCACAACCTGAACGTGTTCGGCGAGCGGAGGACGGCGGTCGGAGCCGGGCTGTTCGCGGTGGGAGGGGCCGTGTTCCTCGGAGTGTTCGCCCGCGATCGGCGCCAGTGGTGGGCGGCCATTCCCGGATGCACGCTCCTGGGGCTTGCCCTCTCGGCCTTGCTCGGTCCCGGGGCCGGCGTGTGGAGCGGTCTTGCGTTTCTGGGCTCGATCGGGGTCGGGTTTGCGATCGTGTACCTCTCTGACCGAGAACAGTGGTGGGCGCTGATTCCGGCCGGAGCCCTCCTCACTGTGGGGAGCGTTTCCGCTCTCCCCGATCGGGGGCGAGGCGGAGCGCTCTTCCTCGGGTTGGCGGCCACGTTTGCCGTGGTGGCCCTCGCTCCGACTACGGGAGGGCGTCAGACCTGGGCCTGGTTCCCCGCGGCGGGATTGGCGGCGCTGGCGGCCCTCCTTCTGGGAGGGGTGGGGAACGTTGCTCGGATCCTCTGGCCCGTGGCGCTGATCGCCGTTGACGCGCGAGAGGGGTCAGATCTTGTCTTGACACATCGGATGGTGTAAATTGCGGTCATGGCGCGGCCATTGCGGATCGAGTACTCGGGAGCGGTCTACCACGTAACCGCGCGGGGGAACGCACGTCAGGACATCTTTATCGACGATGCTGACCGTCACCAGTTCCTCCAGGTTCTTGGCGACGTCGTTCAGCGCTTCGGGTGGATCGTGCACGCTTACTGCCTCATGCCGAACCACTACCACCTCCTGTTGGAGACCCCGGAGCTGAACCTGTCCCGAGGCATGCGCCAGCTCAACGGCGTCTATACCCAAGGGTTCAACCGGCGCCACGACCGTGTGGGACATGTGCTCCAGGGGAGGTTCAAGGCGATCCTCGTCGAGAAGCAGAGCTATCTACTAGAGCTATGTCGATATGTGGTGCTCAACCCCGTCCGGATGGGACTCGCGAGCCACCCGCGGCACTGGCGGTGGAGCAGCTACCGGGCGACGGTAGGGGAGGTGCCGTGTCCCCGTTTCCTAACTACCAAGTGGATTCTGTCCCAGTTCAATGACAGTCGTGACCAAGCGCAGGCGGAGTACCGGCAGTTCGTGCGGCAGGGCTACGATGTGACGGTGTGGGAGGATCTCCGCGGTGGAGTCTTGCTGGGAACGGATCGATTCGTAACCAAGATGCGCCCGCTCCTCCGGGAGGCAGAGGCCATCCGCGATGTGCCGCGGCAGCAGCGGCTGGTGGCACAGCCCTCGTTGGCGACGCTGTTCGCCAAAGCTGGGCGCGATAAGGCAGTGCGGAACCGAGGCATCTACCGGGCGATCCACGAGCATGGGTACACGCTCTCGGAGGTGGCGCGATACCTCGACCTGCACTACTCGACGATCAGCCGCGTCGCGAGCCGGATCGCTATGGGGAAGGAACAGAACAAGACGAAGCCCCGCTCGCGTGCAACGCGGATCCCCGCACGGCGTGGACCCCGTTGACCGTCCAACGCCGACGAGAAGGCAGCGATCGGCCAGCCCTGTTCCATCGGATGAGGGCGGCGTCGCGGGGTCTGTATCTGTGGAAAGTCAGTGAAGGCTATAGCTCCGCCTGTACGATTGAATCCCGAATCTTACAACGCACAGAACAAGATCTGACCCCAAGTTGCTGATGCACTACCTACTGCTCGTCGGGCTGGGGGGTGGAGCGGGGGCGCTGGGAACGCTCATTGGAGCAGGAGGCGGATTCGTCTTGGTCCCGATGCTCCTTCTCCTCTACCCTCACGAGAGCGCGCTGACCGTCAGCAGCATCTCGCTGGCGGTCGTTGTGCTCAACGCCACGTCGGGCTCCTGTGCCTACGCCCGAATGGGGCGTGTGGACTACCGGTCGGGCCTCGTGTTCGCGGCGGCCACGGTGCCGGGGGCGATCGCGGGGGCGCTGACCGTGGACTACATCCCGCGCCTGGCGTTCAACGCAATCTTCGGGGTGCTGATGATCCTCTTGGCTGCGTACCTGTTCTCCCGGCGCAAGGAGCGGACGCAGCTCCGCGGTTCGCCGCGGGCGCATCTCACCGTGCGAACGGTGGTCGAGAAGGGCGGGGCGACGTACACCTTCGCCTACAACCAGCGCTGGGGCGTGGGGTTGAGCGTGTTCGTCGGCTACCTGTCGAGCCTTCTCGGGATCGGCGGGGGCATCATCCACGTGCCGGCCCTCGTTCGTCTGCTCAACTTTCCCGTGCACATCGCCACGGCGACGTCGCAGTTCATCCTTGCGATCATGGCCTTCGCCGGGACCGCTGCGCACATCGCCGCAGGCAGCTTCTCGCCCGAGTCGGCGTACAGGGTGATCGCCCTCGGGGTGGGCGCTGTACTCGGGGCGCAGGGCGGGGCGCAGCTCTCGACCCGCATCCATGGGGTGTGGCTCCTGCGCGGCCTGGCCGTTGCCCTGGCGCTCGTGGGGATCCGCATTCTCACGATGGCATTCGGCGCGTAGTACGGTAGTAGGAACGTGTTTAGGTCAATCCACGCGGTTGGCACGGATTGCAGCGATCCACTCCTCTCGGGTGATACCGGCTTGGCGTAGGACCCGCACGAGCAGCGCAATGCCAACCTCCTTCCGGTGAGGGTTGGGGATCACGATGACCCGATCGCCTTTCGCCATGTACGGATGGGCACCGCCGCGGAAGGGGCCATCAAAACCGAGCCTCCGTAGCGTCCGAACGAGATCATCCCAGGCGATAGGAGTCAGGCGATCAGCCAACTCCCAGCCTCTGAGGTTCTTCGATGCGGCGTCCCTGTACCGGGGGGATGTCCAGGCCACGACGCAGCCGGATGACAATCCACCCTTCGAGGGCTTCTTTCAGGCTGTTCCGGCACTCTTCGAGGGTGGCTCCGCTCGCCCAGACACCGTCAAGGCCGGGAATCTCGCCGTAGTACGGCGTTTCGTCCTCGATCAGCTCGTATCGCGCCAGAGCCAGCGCTGCTTCGATGTACTCCGTGACCATGACCGTATCACCGCGACGAGTATACACGCGCTGTGACGCACGGATGGAGAGAATACTGCTCATGCCCTTCCCAGGCAGATGAGATGTGGTGCGCAGACACGGGCCCGAGGGAGTTGGATTGTCTCCTCGGGCCCGGGATTTCTGACGATCTACCGTGGCGCTGCTACTTCGTGCACGGGTGGCTCTTTTCTGCTCCGTGGCACTTCTTGATCTGCTCGGGCGTGCACTCATTCGGCTTGCCCTTGAGGTTCTCCGGCTTCTGGCAACCCTTCTTCTCGGTCATCGTTCACCTCCTCTGCGCGTCATCTCGCAGTCCGCGTTCGCGGGCGTGTGCTCATCTCCGACGCTGAGTAGGCCCACCACGGCGTGCTGCCAACGATCCACCGTGTCGGGATCGATCGTGTAGTGGACGAAGTGACCGCGCCGCTCGGCGATCACGAGCTCCGCATCGCGCAACATGCGCAGATGCTGGGATACGGCGGCGTCGGTGATCCCCAGCGCCCGGGCCAGCGCGCCCACGCACATCGAGCGCCTCTGGAGGAGGGCGAGCATCCGCACCCGCGTCTCCACCGACAGGGCTCGGCACAGGTGCGCTACATCCTCCGGAGCATGAGTCGCCGTCTTTTGTTTAAGCATCCGCGCAAGTACTTTAGCTTCATCTAGGACGGAGGTCAAGCCCCATGCGATGGCGCCCAGGCTTGCCGCGTTTCGCGCGTGGACCTAGAATGGTTCTCGCACGATGCCCCCCGCAACGCAACGGCCGCGAGACACGACCGAGCGGATGACGCCCCAGGCATGATCTACGCCATCATCGCCACGCTTCTGTTCGGGCTGAACCCGCCGGAGTGGACGGAAGACCGAAGTCCTGGAGTTCCCCGGCACGGTTGGCGGACCATGGGATCGGTTCATCGACCCCGCCACGGTCGTCGCCCGTGGCGACGTGACGCTGGGCAACGTTCGCTACTCAAGGCTCGTCCCCTGCGACGAGGCGTGCGCGAAGCTCCTCGCCAAGCGCACCCTCACGAACCTCTACAACGAGCGCCCGGCCTGGCTCGACCTCGCCCACCAGCGCCTCGACCAGGCCGTGTCTGCAGCCTACGGCTGGCCCAAGGACCTGCCCGACGAGGAGATCATGGAACGCCTCCTCGCCCTCAACCTCGAACGAGCGGGGAGCTCAACCGCACGACCCAGCCACGCTCCGTGACCCGTCCTGCCGACCGGGTCTGTACCGTCAGGAGGACTACTTCAGCCCTTCGGAAGCCCATCAAGAAGCGCCTTCACGGCGATCAGGAACACCCTCTCGAACTCCGCCATGAACTGGGGAAGGCAGATCAGCGCTTCGATTGGACCAGTTGTGTAGCTTACATAGGGGATCGGATCAAACCGGGCGGTTCTCACCTGACGGGCGAAGCACCCTGAGTTGTACGTGTAGAGGACCTGGTCCTCTAGAATTGCACTGTAGTTTGGTTGTCGGTAAATGGATCTACACTCGAAGGTCAACAC
>DYGJ01000006.1:18232-23525 GCA_020724765.1 Thermotoga sp.
GTCGTGGTTCCCCGCACCAACAGCCCGTGATCCTGGAACCCCTGTTCAACTAGGATCGGCGGCCCATGCCTACCAGGAGCTATCTCTACAGTTCTGAAGAACGGAGGCGCATGCAGGCTCCTGGTAACCCAGGCAACCTCGTATTGGCAGTGTGCATCGAGAAGAGAGAACGTCCCGCGTTCGCTCCCCTACACCTGTGGAGTTGGCAACTGAGTAGACGTGATGGTACTCTGGGCCGTCCTGATTGCCTGAGCCGCAGCTCTCTCCGCAGCGGGTCTGTCACCGAGGGCAGCCACTTCCGCGCTGAACCAGAAAACCGACTTATCGGTTCTCTTGCCTGAGACAATCGCTGCCTGCATGGCACGGGTCCCAAGGCGACTAGGGAGATCGGGAAGCGAGTAGCGATGGAAGACATACCGGCTTGCCATCTCTGCAAAAAAGCTTTCAGACAGGAGGCTCGAACCGTCGTGTTCGACGAATGCGCGAGGCTCTATCAGAAGATCATAGCCCGGTATCGCCGTGGGAAGCAGACTCGTCAAGGCCAGGGTCACCGGCGCGACCACGAACGTCGTGCTGGGACCCACCAGCGCACGGATCTCACGGAATGTCAGATCCTGGGTCCGCCGTCCCATCTGCGCCGTGCTGAACCCGGGGATCCTCTGCAGCAACGGGATCGCCTGGTTGATGGGGATCGAGAATCCGAACGCACCTTGTCTGCCCGCCGTGGTGATGCCCACAACCTCCCCCCGGCTGTTGACAAGCGGCCCTCCGCTGCTGCCGTGATCGGTCGTGATGTCCACCATCAGCATGTTCTGAAGTACGCGCTCGCCGTCGGTCCGAATGCTCACCCCGATGTTCGCGATTCGGCCCATGGTGGCCGTGCCACAGACACCCCCCGGGCAACCCAGGGCGTAGACCTCGTCCCCGATGTCCACTTGATCCGAGTTCCCCAGATGCACCGCCGGGAGGCCCCGCGCGTCGACCTTGAGCAAGGCAAGGTCGCTACCGGGCAGGGTGGCCACCACAGTTGCCGTGTACTCTCCGGCTCCGATGGTCACCTTGACCTCGGTGGCCTTCTCGACGACGTGCTCGTTGGTGAGGATGTAGCCCTCGGAACTGACGATGAACCCGGTACCCGTGGCCGTCCCGACAACGATGGAGTCGGCCCATGCCGAGAAGCCGAGCACCAGAACAGCAGCCAGACACAGAAGCACCTTTACGCCGCGATGTTCCATCTCCCCCTCCTCGGGACCGATTCTAGCGTGCTGAACGAACCCGATGATGCGCTGCTCCCGTCCCATCAGCCACGCCACTGACTGAACCTTGAGGCCGCCTTACGGGAGCCCGTCGAGAAACGCCCTTGACGCAATGCTGAAGACCCGCTCCAGTTCGGTCAAGAACTCCTGCAGACAGATCAGTGTCGTAGATCGAGTGCTCTGATACGGTTGGTAGGAGAGGCAATCGGAGCTCCATGTGTACTTTCCCGCTCTAGCGAGATCGCGTGTCCCTACGACTTCGCTCTTCGCGCTCCAGGTCAATCTGAAGACCAGAGCAACGTTCCTGTAGCTAAACGCTATTGTCGCATTCAGACCGCCTGATGCCACCACTCCCTGGGGTTGACTGGCGGGTAGGAGCTGGTCTGTATTGTACTGGTCTGTCTTGCACAGGGCCTTCCATGGGATCTGCAGATTGCCAAGCGTCAACACTCCACCGGAAACCTGGCGGTATCCATGGAGACCAACATGCTGATCGAGGAAATACTCTCGGATTCCCCCAACTCCCACAGACGCACTGCCCTCGTCCGAGTGGGCGAGGGCTGCTACCAAGATCCGGAATGAACCAGCCCGGCCCTCAATGAGTGATACACCGATGGCGGCTCTGGACAATGCCAACAAGAGGCCGCAGGTACTAGGGACAGCAGGAAAGGCCGGGAGGTGCCAGCCTAGTTGCCCAGTCGAGCAATACGCCACTGGATCTATGACATAGCCGTCGATCTCCCGTGGCAGGAAGTCTCTCAGATCGACTGCCACGGGAGCACCCACAAACAGCGTGCTTGGGCTGATTCGGTCGCGAGCCTCCCTAGCGGTGATCTCGGGTCTAGCGCTTGTCGTTCGTCCAGCCTCAGAGAGGAGTTCCTGGGCAGCCTCAGAGAAGAACTCCAGAAACGCGTGGGGTACTTCGCCGAGAACCCGCAGCGCTTGCGCAATGGGAATGGCGAAACCAAACCTGCTGCTCGGGCTCACCGCTGTGTTGATCCCAACCACTTCGCCCCTGGCGTTCACCAGCGGACCGCCGCTGCTCCCGTGATCGATGGTGCTGTCCATCATGATCATGCCCTTCAGCTCTCTTCCACCATCTGTTCGGACCGCGACATCGGTGTTCGCCACACGACCCTCAGTCACCGTGTTGCAGATGCCCCCTGGGCAGCCCAGTGCGTAGACCTTGTCCCCGATACCCAGGCTGTCCGAGTTGCCCAAAGGGAGAGCAGGGACTCCCGCGAGGCCTATACAGATGAGAAGGGCCACGTCGCTGTTCGGAAGCCGAGCCCACGCTTCCGCCTCGTACTCGCTTCCACCGACCGAGATGGTCACGGGAGTGACACGACGCTCGTGAGGGAATCTGCCGATCGTCACCTGGGGTGCCCTCTCGATGACATGCTCGTTGGTCAGAACGAGGGCGAACTGGTCGTTCGAGTAGATGACAAATCCGGTTCCGGTGGCCGTGCCTAGAACAACGGTAGGCGGTGGTTCGAAAAGTGAGCCGGGGAACTGACCGATCCCACACACGTAGTTTGCGACGAAGACCAACACCAGCAACCCTAGACGCTGCCTGATCGCCATGGCGTACCCCCTTCAGGTTCTCAGTGTGCCCATCATGCAGTGTATGCTTTCTTGCTCGCCCGTCAAAGCAGTGGTGAGCGAGTGGAGGCAACGTGGACCAGAAGGACTCTCTCGCAGGGCAGATCGCGTCTGGGTTAGTATCTGTTGAGGAAGGCGACCCCGTGGAGACCTACGACGACCGGCGGCTGACGGAGGAGAACGTGGGAGACATCATCTGCTGCCCCGGCGGGTTGGAGCTGGAGGGCAAGGTGTTCCAGGGGGATCTGTCAGCGGTGGTCGCCTGGCGTCAGGAGATGCTGAGGCTGGGGATGGAGGGGTTCGTCTCCTACCACGAAGGCATAGCGCGAGGGTTCGTCGAGTACATGCCCGCCGAGGCGGCGCCGTTTCCGATCGAGGCGCCGGGGGCGGCGGTGCTCCTGTGCTACCACTGGGTCCCCGTCGTCCGCGGCGATAACGCCGATCGCCTCGCCCAGGAGAAGCGACTGGTCCAGAAGGTGATCGCGGAGGCTGCGGGGCGGTTCTCCGGGCTGGCAACACTGGGGTGGGACAACCCCGTGCACTTCCCGATTCCCTTTCTCGAGGAGCTGGGGTTCGAGGTGGTGGAGAGGACGGACTACGTCGCGCTGATGTGGCGGCCGTTCACGGAATGGACCGAGCGGCCGAGGCTTGTCCCGGCGAACTTCGCGCCGCAGGATCTGTCATCGCAGGGGCTGCTGGCGATCGAGTCCGCGTGGAGCAGCCGCTGCCCGTACAGCCTCCACCACGCCGCCCTCTTGGAGGAAGCGCTGGCCGGGCTCCCAGAAGAGGCGAAGGAGCGCATCCGCTTCCTGCCGCACCGGGTGGACACACACGACGAAGCGGTGCGGTGGGCGATCCGCCCCTGGAACTGGGAGTGGGCGTTCGCCAACGGAGAGAAGATCCCCCTCCACCGGATAGAGGTGAACGAGCTGCAGGATCTCATCCTGGACAGGCTCGCGCGAGTACACCAGGAGGTGAGCGATGGATGACGCAAAGACGAACGAGCCGCGCACGCTCGTTGGCCCGCGGCTGAAGGCTCTTCTGGATCTCCGATGGGTAACGTGGTCGGGTGGCAAGCCTCAGGGTGCGCAGAACGCGCCCCAGGTACACGGGCGAACCGTCGCCGAGACCCTGTTGGAGGACCGGCGATGACGGTGGAGGCAGGTTCCGGATGTGCGCGTTGAAGACGAGCTACGAGTATGGCGGGCTGATGGCCCTGTCCTGGGACCTTCTCCGCGGCGACACGCGGAAGTGGCCGGACCGGGCGTTTTTCCGGTGGGTGATCATGAAGAGCGGCGAGCCGGTCCTCGACGTCGGCTGCGGGACGGGGCGGCTCCTCCTGGAGTACCTCGGCCGGGGAATCGCCATCGAGGGCGTGGACGTGTCGCCGGAGATGCTTGCCCTGTGCCGGCACAAGGCCGAGGAAGTCGGCTTGAACCCCGTCCTCTACGAGGGGGCGATGGAGACGCTCAACTTGCCCCAGCGCTACCGGACGATCCTCGTTCCGTCGAGTTCATTCCAGCTCGTGATCGATCTCGACCTCGCCCGGGAGGCGCTGCACAGGTTCCGGACGCACCTCCAACCGGGCGGCACGCTGGCCCTGCCGGTCATGGACCTCGACAAAGAAAAGCACACAGGAGAATGGATCCTCGCTGCAGAGGCCATGGACGAGCAGACCGGCGTGCAGGTTCGGCGCTGGGGACGAACGACCTACGATCCGACCACGCGGCTGGAGAGCACGGAGGACCGCTACGAGCTCGTGCGGGAAGGGGTAGTCGTCAGGGCCGAGCACCACAGCCGCTCGCCGGCCACGCGGTCGTACACGCTGGCGGAGACCATCACCATGCTCAAAGAGGCCGGGTACACCGCAATCCGTGCCCACTCAAATTTCTCGTCCCGACCTGCAACGGAGGCCGACCGGCTGTTCTGTCTCCTCGCCGAGCGGCCGTGGGTGTGAGCGCTGGCGAGTTCAGCGCCTGCGTGAGAAGCGCCCAGTAGAATGGCGATGGCGATGGCGAGGGCCCCGTTCCAGGTGCTGGTTTACCCGTATCGACGCACGGCTGAAGCCGAGTTCGAGTTCGCCCTGTTCCGACGGGCGGACGGAGGCTGGTGGCAGGGGATTGCGGGGGGCGGGGAAGATGACGAGACGCCCCTCGACGCCGCGCGCCGCGAGGCAGACGAAGAGGCTGGCCTGCCGACCGATTTGCCCGTTTTGGAGCTATGTACGGTGCAGTCAGTGCCGGTGACGGGGTTCCGCGACAGCCACCTCTGGGGAGAAGACGTGTACGTCATTCCTCAGTACAGCTTCGGCATCCTGGTACAGGAAGCGGAGATTGAGTTGTCGTGCGAACACACTGAGTTCCGATGGATGAGCTACGACGAAGCACACCGTCTGCTTCGGTACGATGAGGATCGAACGGCGTTGTGGGAGCTTC
>DYGJ01000006.1:23535-33158 GCA_020724765.1 Thermotoga sp.
CAACGACTTCGGGGCCACGGACCGCGGGGATGAACCGGGGATACGCGCGACGGGGCGAAGCGCTTCTCTGGTAGACAGGCGTCGATCTAACGCCACGCCTCTTGGCTGTCCAGGTGACGACCGAAGATACGTCACGGATAGACCACGGCCGGCTACACGGCAGGGGCTCCCACGGCCCGGCCAGGAAGAGCTGGCGTTCGGGCCGGGCTGGCTTGTGGTCTGAGGTTCGATGGGCACACTTGGGGTCGGTTGAGCATCTTCCGCACGTGCGGCGAGGAGGGTTGATGGCGTTCTTCAGTCCGGCGGTGATCATCGCCCTGGTGGGTGGCGTGGTGATCTGCTTTCAGTCGCTCTTTTCCGGGGTCATCGGGGCGAGGGTGGGTGTGCCCGAGAGCGTGTTCATCGTTCACGCGGGGGGGTTGCTTCTGTCGGCGGTGATCATGGCTTTCCTCCGAGGAGGGAACCTCGGCGCCTGGAACACAGTCCCGTGGTACACGCTCTCCGCGGGGTTCCTGGGAGTGGTGATCGTCGGCTCGATCAGCTACGCGGTCCCGCGGATCGGGCTGGCGTCCACCCTTACCGTGACCATTGCGGCCCAGCTCGCATTTGGGGCGATGCTGGACCACTTCGGCCTCCTCGGCGCGGTCCAGCGGACGTTCGACCTGCCACGGGTCGTCGGGCTGTTCGTCCTGGCAGTCGGTACCTGGCTCGTGGTGCGCTAGGTGCGATTCGCAGATAGGGCGCGTGTATCCCGAGACGCCGATCCGCCCATGAGGCTTCGCAGGACGGGGACTCAGACCCATGACAAGTTCAGTGTTTCTCATCTCCTGGGTTCCTCAAGCAGACGGCGGGATGAGGCGCTTTTCGGGGCTACCGGATCGCGGCCTCGACAAGGGCCGCGAGCCGCGGATCGGAGCGGTACGCGTCCAGGCAGGGATCGGCGTTGAGCCACAGGAGACCTGCGTCGCGCTGTTCGTAGGCGCGCCATAGCCACTCGAACGCGAGATCCGTCTCCTTCAGGTGGAAGTAGACGATGGCGATCTGGTACGCCGCCACCCCGGAGTAGTTCACGATGATCTCCCCCAGCTTGATCCGTGCCAGGTCAGGCTGACCCGTCTCGGCGTAGTAGATAGCCCACCCGGTCAGGGTTCCGATGGGGTTGTTATCCTTCTCCAGTTCCACAGGGACTTCATCCCATCGGTCCAGGTGCATGAGGGCCCCCGCGATCTGCCCATGGGCTCCCACTAGTTGGGGGTCGATCGCGAGCGCCCTCTCCAGCACAGAAATGACAGCTTCATACTCCCCTGAGACAAACAGCACCATGCTGGCGAACGACGCGATCACCGTGGATAAGGGCTCAAGCGCGAGGGCCTCGTAGACGTGGAAGATGGCGCGCTCGGTGTCCCCCTGGCGTGTGAGGTAAAACGCGTACCAGATGTGGGCAATCGCTGACCGCGGGTTGAGATCGAGCGCCTTCTCCAACGCCATTCGGGCTGCTTCGCCATCCCAGTCGTACATGAGCCGGATGACCCCAAGCGAGATGTAGGGCTCGGGCAGGGTCGGAGCAAGGGAGAGTGCCTTCTCGGCGGCAGCGGTGGCGATGGGGAACGCCTCGTCCGGGACCAGGATTCCCCAACTCACCAGGGTCGTATAGGCGTCGGCCAA
The DNA here is from genome assembly GCA_020724765.1 of Thermotoga sp. Lineage (GTDB taxonomy): Bacteria > Bipolaricaulota > Bipolaricaulia > Bipolaricaulales > Bipolaricaulaceae > Bipolaricaulis. Next base: position 25,201 of record DYGJ01000006.1, read on the forward strand.
TCCCGCGTAAGCACGGGCGAACGTGGCATCCACGGCAATCGCTTGCTCGAACCGCGCGATGGCCTGCCGGTACCCCTCCTCGGTCCCGCGGTTGAGCTGCCAGAGGCCGAGCAGGTAGAGGTCGTAGGCCTCCAGGCTTGCGGTGGTGGGCTGGACCAACGGTGCGCTGCCGGCCAGCTGGAGCCTCAGGTTCTCGACGATGCTCTGGGAGATGCTCTCCTGAACGGCGAACACTCCCTCGAGGTCGCGGTCGTAGCTCCTCGACCACAGGTGCCCTTCGTCGGAAACCCGGATCAGCTGGGCGGTGATGCGTAGCCGATCCCCCTCCTTGCGGACGCTGCCTTCCAGGATCGCCTCGACGCCGAGGGCCTCTCCGATCGCCTTGATGCCCTTGTCCTTGCCCTTGAACGCAAACGATGATGTGCGGCCGATGACGCGCAGCCCCTCAATCTGGACGAGCGCGTTGATCAGCTCTTCGGTGAGTCCGTCGCAGAAGTACTCGTTGTCGCGGGCCGGGCTGAGGTCGGTGAACGGCAAGACGGCGAGGGAGCGGACGCCGCTCGTGCCCGTAGCGGGAACAGGCGGCGGGGAGCGCAGCGTGTAGGTAGCCCACCACCCGACAAGGGCCACGAGGACCACCACCGCTGTCCAGCCTGCGATCTGCAGAGGCTGACGCCATCTCCTGAGCAAGGTCCTCGTGCCTGCGTGCACCGAGGCCTTGCCCAGCGCATCCACGCGGAAGATCTCCAGACGCTCGGCCACGTTCTTCACCCGGCGCTTCCCCAGGCTGACGACCGGCACCGAGAGCTTGTTCCGCACGTGGTCGGCCACCTGCTGCGAGATGCAGATTCCGTCAGGCGCAGCCAGGGGCTCGATGCGTGACGCAATGTTGACGGCGTCCCCCAAGATATCGGTCCCGCGGTGCTCAATGTCGCCGAGGTGGATCCCGATCCGAGCCCTGAGCTGTCCTGCATCCGTGCCGGCCTCGCGCTGTTCGTGGAGCGCTTGCTGGATTGCCACTGCGCACTGGGTGGCCTCAAGGGCGCTCGCGAACTCCACGAGAAACGCATCGCCCATCGTCTTGATCTCGGTCCCCCTGTAGCGGAGGAAGATCGACCGCAGCAGGCGGCGATGCTCGTCAAGGAGCACCTCGGCCCGCTGCTCGTCGCGCTGCATGAGGACCGTGTACCCGACAACGTCGGTAAACATGAGCGCACCCAATCTGCGTTGTCCGCCGGTCATCCTCGATCCCTGCCGCTGACATTCAGGCGAGGGCATTGTACTCAGCGGGGCGATGACGGAGGGACCAACAGATCAGCCTCACGCGATGGGCGTCTGTAGGTGGGACGGGCGATGCTGCCGAACTTAGCGCAGGCCTCGGAGGATCATCTCGACGGCACTGTAGGTGAGCACAACGGCGAACAGCCGCCGCAGCCACACCGCGGGGAGCCGGGTGGCGATGAGGGGCCCGATCTGCGAGCCTACGAGCGCCCCAGCGATGAGGGGCAGGGCAAGATCCCAGTGCGTGTGGCCGACGAGCGAGTGGCGCAGCGTGGCGATGGCTGCGGTGGGGATCATCACGAACAGGCTCGTGGCCACAGCGGGCACGATATCCAAGCCCAGCAAGGTGAGCGCGGGAACCATGATCACCCCGCCCCCGATGCCGAACAGGCCGGATGCAGTTCCTGCCAGAAGCCCCACGGCTGCTCCTCCGATCACCCCGATTCCGGTACGTCCTCGGCCGGTGAACAACTCTTTAGGTTGCTTGCCCAACAGGAGAACCGCCGCCGGGTAGAGGAGGAAGACCCCGAATATCAACGCCAGGGTGCCTGATGCGATGAGCTGAGAGATCCACGGGCCCAGCCAACCGCCCCCGACCGCTCCCGGGATCAACGCCAGACCTACGCGCCAGTTCGTCGCGCCGTGGCGACGGTAGGCAAGCGTGCTCGACAGCCCCGTGGCGGCCACAGCGGCGATGCTCGTCCCCACCGCCTCCTGGGAGGTAGGTACGAGGCCGGCAAGCAGGAGGAGCGGGACCATGAAGATGCCCCCTCCAATGCCGAGCATCGACCCTATTGCCCCCACCCCGATCCCCGCCAGCGCAAGAAGGAAATACGTCATAACGGTGATTGTAACAGGGTTGTGGGCAAGCTAAACCGGAGAAGACGCCGATGACGGACGCCCCCCGCCTCACGGGATTTGACTTTTCTGGCCAGCGGTCCTATTGTCAAGGGGTCTGCTCCTACAGGGGCAGCGACGAGGAGGTGGCGTGCTGCTCATGGCTGCAAAGGCGAAGACGGTAAAACCGAAGGCCACAGCGAAGGCACCGGCCAAGGCGAAAGCTGCGGCCAAGCCGAAGACCACGGCTAAGGCAAAGGCTGCTAGCAAGCCGAAGACCACGGCCAAGACGACGAAGAAGAAGTAGTTTGGCCCGTGCGTGCTGGGCGTGAACCACGAGCAGTGCGCAAGAACGTTTGCAGCGTTGCGGGGGCAGATCTCATCTGCCCCTCTCTCTTTTCACGGGCAAGTCGGTCCGCCTCCCGGTCCCCCGACGGAGGTAACGAATGTCCCACGGCTCGGATTTGACTCTGTTCAGGAACAGTCCTATGCTCCGCTCAACTGCTCCTTCTGGGGCAGCAACGAGGAGGTGCGTGCTGCTCATGGACAAGAAGGATAAGCCGAAGCCGGGCAAGCCGAAGAAGTAGTTTGGGAGTACGTTCTGGATGTGAAAACATCCAGAGCGGGGATGCAGTCGTAACACGTAATCGGACGACGGGGGCGGGGATCACCTGCCCCCGTCGCTTCCTCCGCGGCCGAAGACGAGAGTAACAAATGTCCCTTCGTTGGCTGTTGACTTCCCACGAGAACCGTCCTACTGTACGCTCGACTGCCCCCGGTAGGGCAGTGATGAGGAGGTGCAGTACAAACCATGAAGAAGGACAAGCCGAAGCCGGCCCAGCCGAAAAAGTAGTGGCGGATAGGATTTCAGAAGTGTGGCGGCGCCCGGCCAGGGCGGGCGGGTGTGGCGTAGGACGAAGCAGACAGGGGGCGCGCTCATGGCCCCCTTCTTTTTTGCAGGACCCGATACGTTGCGCACAAGGCGCGACGCTACGGGGAAGGCCGTCGCACACGGGGTGCGACGCTACGGAACCCGGACTCTGGACTCCGGACCCCGGACCACGGAAATGCGTAGCGTCGGGGTTCATCCCCGACGCCGTCCCTAGCTTGACTGCATCTGTCTTCTCTTGCCTCCCAGGTCTCCTCGGCAGCCTGGGGTTCGCCCCCGGCTAGAATCGGGTCGCCATGAAGCGCGGGGTACGACTGGGCGTGGCGCTGGGGGGAGGTGGAGCGCGGGGGCTCGCCCACCTCGGCGTGCTGATGGAGCTCTCTCGGGCGGGTGTTCGGCCGGAGTTCGTGGCGGGCACAAGCATGGGGGCGATCGTCGGCGCGGCCTACGCCGTGGGCCAGGACCTCGCGAAGCTCTTGCGCGTTCTGGAGCACCTCGAGCTCGCCAAGGTGTTCGGCGTGCCGGAGACCTACGACCGGGTTCTGGGGCAGACGCTCGCCGAGTCTCTTTGGGAGAGGCTGCGTCAGAAGGCGTGGTGGGAGGAGAGCTCCCCGCGCCTCTCCCGGCTGCTCGAGTTCCTCAAGCTGCTCACGAAGGGCGTGTGGTTCGAAGATCTCGACGTCCCGTTCATCGCCGTGGCCGCCGACCTCGCGACCGGGGAAGAGGTGAAGATCGACGAGGGCCCGGTCCACCGCGGCGTGGCAGCGAGCGCAGCCCTGCCCGGCGTGTTCGGCCCGGTGCAGTGGCGAAAGCGGTACCTCGTGGATGGGGGACTGCTGAACAACCTCCCGGTGGATGCCGTGGAGACGCTGGGGGCGCGCACCGTGCTTGCGGTGGACGTGGCCGCTCCTCTCGGCCCTCTGCCCAAGACCCTGGTCGGGATCGCGCTGCGGGCGCAAGAGGTCACCGCCCGCGAGCTGGGGCGGGTCAAGCTGGATCGCGCGCGCGGGAGGCTGGGGCAGCGGCTGCTGGTGATCCACCCGGAGGTCGACGAGATCGGGCTTCTCGAGTTCGACCGAATCGAGGAGGCGGTGGAAGCGGGCCGCGTCGCCGCTCGGTCCGCTCTGTCGTTCCTGTGACGCCGCGTCTGCGGCGCATCGGGGTTCATCCTCGACGTCGTCCGTCCCCGGCGATCTCGCGTCGGACACGGGGTCGGACGCTACGGAACCCCTCGCGTTCGTCGCACACAGGGTGCGACGCTACAGAACCCGTCCTGTTGTAGCGTCGGGGCTTCATGCCCGACGGTCGTGCTTCCCAAACGAACGGGGCGGGCCGAAGCCCGCCCCGCGCGTTCTCGTTTGCCGTGTCGAACTAGGGAACCGTGACGCCGTTAGAAGCAGCAGAAAGTCCGCCACACCCGCAGGCCACGCACGTCTTCACCTTGTAGAAGTAGGTTCCGGCGGGGAGATCCGTGTTCGTGTAGGTAAGCGCAACCAATGGGCCGGCCACCTTCGTGTAGGATCCCGTTGCTGACGTGGCTCGGTACACCTCGTACCCCGTCGCGCTGGTCACCTCGCTCCAGTCAACCTTGATGCTCGTTCCCGATTGCTTTGCGGCAGTGACCGTTGTAGGTGCCTTAGGGTTACAGGCTATGGTGGCTTGAATCTCGCCCGAGAACGGCCCGGCCACGATGCAGTTGTACGTGCTCACGGCGCGGATCTTGTAGTAGAACGTCGTTCCCAGGGGTCGGCCAAGGTCAGTCCAAGTGAGGGTGACGAGAGCATCGGTTGTGTAGACGAGCGTTGCGGAGCCCGCCGTCCCCCGCCGCCAGATCTCGTAGCGGACATCGAACAGGGTCGCGTCCTTCACCGCCTCCCACTCCAGCTTCACGTCCGCCGTGGTGTCAGTGGCCGGGGTCACCGTGACCTTGATCTTGCTCGTGTTGACCTGCTCGAGGGTCCCCCCGCGGTACCCGCTGTCGGCTACGGAATCCGGCCCCCATCCCGCGGCGTTTCCCGCCCGCACGCGGTACCAGTAGACCTGACACATGGTCGGCGCGGTGTCGTTGAAACTCGTCGTAGTCGTCTCCCCATATCGAGTGTAGCCAGCGTCTTCCCCTAGATTGGATCGCCAGACCTCGTACCGGGCCGCCCCAGTCACGCTCGACCAGGTGACGACGATCTTCTCCTTGTCCGTCCCGTCGGAGGCGCGGAGGTTCTGGGGCTGTCCGGGCAGGGCCGGCATTCCGCCGCCGCCCCCGCCGCCCCCTCCTCCGCCGCCCGTGGAAGCGAAACCGGAGTCGGGCACCGAAAACGCGCTGCACCCCGCGGTGTTGCACGCCCGAACCCTATACCAGTAGGTCGTTCCCACCGTGACCCCCGTGTCGTCGTAGGTTGTCCCGGTGGCCGTCCCCCGCAGGGCGTAGGTCCCGCCCTCGGTGTCGGATCGGTAGACCTCGTAGGTCGCTGTGCCCAGGGACGCGGTCCACGTGATCCGCACGCGGTCGTTGAGGGTGCCGTCGGATGCCGACACGTTGGTCACGGGGTCGGGCGCGCTGGGGAACGTAAACCCGGAATCGGCTGCGGAGAACGCGCTGCACCCCGAGGGGTTGCAGGCCTTGATCTTGTACCAGTACACCACGCCCGGCGAGGCGTCCATGTCGTCGTAGAGGGTCCCGGTCACGGTTCCGCGCAGGTTGTACGGTCCGCCCTGAGCGACGTCGCGCCATACCTCGTAGCTGGCGGCGCCTGGGCTGGCGTTCCACGTCACCCGGACGCGATCCGTGTACGCTCCGTCGGTGGCCGAAACCCCGGTGGGAACTTGGGCTACGCCCTCGCCTGCCGCGTAGCCGGAGTCGGCATCCGAAAGCTCGCTGCAGCCGGCCCGGTTGCACGCCTTCACCTTGTACCAGTACGTGGCGTTGACCGTGATCTCTGTATCGGAGTACGTCGCCGCCGTCGTCTCGCCGACCTGCACGTACGACCCGTCGGCGCTGGATGCGCGCCAGATCTCGTAGCGAACGGCGCGCGCGACGCTCTGCCAGACCACCACGATCTGATCGAGGTAGTTGCCGTCCGAGGCGTCAACCCCCGTGGGAACGTTCGGCACAACGAGCCAGAAGAGCTCGCACCCGCCCAGGGCCCATCCCACGGCCAGGAGCCCGATCAGGAGCACGAACTGCTTACGGCGGTTCTTCATCTGTGCTCTCATTTTCCCCTCCCGAGAACTTCTCATCTTCATCATACGGATCTCCGCCGAGAGCGACAAAGCCCATCTGGGCCATCCCCCGCGGCCAAGTGGACAAGACGGGCTTCACGCAACGGGATCTGCCGCGAACCCCGCGGCTGAACCCGGTCGGGTCGGTGTTGTCGGATTAGTCGGTCTCGCCTCTAGGTCACGCGGAGCGCATCGAGGATGATCCGCACAATGAGAAGAACCCATCCGACAATGACGACGAGCCAGATCACCTTGCGCGCTGCCGCGATGATCCCGAACACGAGCAGGATCATCGTGATCAGGGCCAGGTAGCCGATCGGTTGAACGAGCTCGTTGCCGACCCCCCGGCTTTCAGGAAGGATAAGGTTGATCAGGTGCACCAGCCCCTTCCCCAGCAGTTCCGCTGCCGATTGGATGAACGACAGAAGCTGGTCGCCGATCTGCGTTGTGGTGGCCTCTTGGCCGAGGGCGTTCACGCCTAGAACCAGCAGTAGTCCAATCAAGATCCAACGTGTCATCGGTTCCTCCTTGGCTCTCTCGGGAGCACTTGCATCATACGGCGGCGGCCGGGCGGAGGACAATACCCGGCGCCCACGTTGGTGGGCCTCGCTGTCGGCCCCTCGGGTCCGCCGCGAGCCCATCTCACCCATAGAGATGAGCGCGCACCAGCGTTCTCCTCACGGCGGTATGATCGCAGGCGGAGGGGATGATGGACCTGGAGACGGTGATGCGGGATCTCGGGTTGAACCCGCGCGAGGTGCGCGATCTCGCGCCCGTTCGCCGGAGCGAGGCGAGCCGTCTCTACCGGCTGAAGATCGGGGGGAAGCTCCACATCTTGAAGTGCTTCGGGGAGAAGGACGCGCTCGAACCGAAGGCCTACGATCTCCTCCGCGAGCTGCACGTGCCCACGCTGCCCGTTCACAACAGCACGCCGTCCGCACTCCTTCTCGAAGACCTGGAAGCGAGCCAGGTGTGGCGGTTGGCCGACGAACGCGATGTGGAGAGCCGCGATGTGGGGCGGGCGGTGGCGGACTGGTACCAGTACCTCCACGTTGCCGGGCGGAGCCTGGTTCGCCGTGGGGCGCCGGATTGGCTCGAGTGGGAATGGGACATCCTCACCCCGGAGGCGACCCTGCGGATGGGCAAGGTCCTCGAGATGGAGAGTAATCCGGTGTGGAAGCTGGCGGCCGATCACCTCGATGCGCTGCGTGCGCGGGCACGGAAGCTCCCGATGACGCTCAACTACAACGACTTCCACTGGACGAACCTCGCCCTGTCGCGTCGGCTCCCCCTCAAGGCGATCGTGTTCGACTACCACCTGCTGGGGATCGGCCTCGCCTGGAGCGACGTCCGCAACGTGACCTACTCCCTCGGGCCCGCGGCGCGGGAGGCGTTCCTCGACGCCTACGGGCCGACGCATGCCGAGGAGCGGATCCTCGACGAGCCTCTATCCGTTCTTCACGCGCTCCAGGTGGCCACGGACCGGCCCACGATCCCCCGGTGGGCGATGGCGTGCGTGGAGAAGGCGCGGTCGGGCTCGCTCTTGTCTTTTCTGGAGCGGGCAGTGGCCATCCTGTGATCCTCACTCGCAGTCCGTTCCAGACCAGCCCGCGGAGCCTTCGGCCTCGCGGAGAACTTCGGATCCCCGCGGCGAACGAGCATCGCCCCCGAAGGGGAAGACGTAACAAACTATGAGGATGTCAAGGGTACGTAGGGCCGGTTATCCCTCCAGATG